>NZ_CAPAEZ010000042.1:0-21897 GCF_948576815.1 uncultured Allobaculum sp. | reverse complement strand
AGGAACTAACCTGATTTGTAAGTGAGCTTGTGAAGCTTAAGTGAACAGCATTGGTGCAGAGGGTAAAACAAAATCCAGAACGATGGAAACGCCATGAAACGCAGGGAAACCGCCGTATGGATTCGGCCGCTCTTGCATGCAGCTGTACTAATGAATCGTTTTTCCAAATTCGAGAAGTGCGCGCATTCCATTTTCGTGATAGGGCAGATTTTTTTCCTTCTTGTTAATCATCCAGACGTATTTTTTGCCGGCTTTGGTCGTGATGGTAATCGCGCGGGCAAAGGGCAGAAAGCCGTTGGCGGGACGGTTTTTGAAGGAAGCGATGTCTTCGCGCAGAAGACGGATGCCTTTTGTGGTGGAAAGATCCATGCGTGCTGCCGCGAACACGCCGTCGCGCTTGTTTTTGCGAACCAGCGGAAGCAGGTTCAGGCCGTCATCGCAAATCTGCACCAGATAGCCCCCGTAGGCGGAATCGACATCCGAAGTCATGGCTGTGCCGGCGCCCCCTAAAATCATGGCTGTCGTCGGCCAGGTCGAATAAACAATCAGATAGTCTTCCTTTCCTTTGGGAAGATGACTGCTCTTAAATAAGTCTTTGATTTTCTCTTCAGTATTAAAATCGTCAAGCATAATAAATCCGCCTTTCGTACTCTGACCAGTATAGCAGAAACCAACGGCCAGAAAACGTCTGTTTTCCATCGGTAAGCATTGCCAGGATGCATCCAGACGAGGCCGCAAAAATCCTTTTGTCTTCGAAAAAACTCTGCCTTTTCAAAAAGAAAAACGCATCGTCTTTTCCTGAGAGTTCCGGGACTGGACGATGCGTACGAATTTTACTGGGTTTCGCCGGGCTGTTTTGTCCGCGCCTCTTGCAAGACTTTCGGAACACGGTGTTCGCCGACATAAATGTTGGCTGGTCGAATCAGCTTGCGATTGTTCTGCCGGTTTTCCAGATGATGGGCAATCCAGCCGGCGCAGCGGCTGGTCGCAAAGAGCGGGGTAAAGAGCGACTGGTCGATGCCAAGCATGTGATAGGCAAAGCCGGAATAGTAGTCGACGTTGGCGCAGACGTGCGTGCCCTTGCGCTTTTTCATCGTGGCGACCGCCGCTTTTTCAAAGCGGTCCATCAGTTCGAACGTTTCCAGTTCGCCTTTTTCCTGCGCCAGCCGGCGGACTTCTTCCTTGATCAGCTGACAGCGCGGATCGCTTTTCGTGTAAATGGCGTGGCCGATGCCGTAAATCAGACCCGAACCGTCGCCTTCTTTTTTATCGAGAATGTCTTCGCAAAGCTGAAGCACGTCTTCATCGCTCGAATCCTTGTTCAGCTTTTTCAGAAGCATCTGCGTCTGTGCGCCGACTTTGCCGGCGGCACCGCCATGCTTCGGTCCCTTGAGCGAGCCGATGGCCGCGGAAATGCACGAGTAAATGTCGGTACCGGTGGAAGAAATGACGACATCCGCGAAGGTGGAGTTGTTGCCGCCGCCATGATCCGCGTGCAGCATCATCAAAACGTCCAGCACTCTGGCTTCCTGCTTCGTGTAGGGCTGGTTGTCTCTGGCCATCCAGAGCACGTTTTCCGCAAAGCCGGCGGCGGGAAGGGGATAGGAAGAAATTTTCTTATGCGAGTAGACCGAGAACACGAAAAGAGGCAGAGAAGAAAGAATGCAAAGTCCCTTCATCATGCGGTCCTCCAGCGTATCGGTATCGGGGTTGTGATCGAGGCCGTACAGTTTGAGAACTTCGATCTGCATGGCGTTAAGCAGATCCTTGGTCCGGTACGTTTCAAAAACGAGACTGCTCGAAAAGTGATGCTTGATCGCGTACTGAAATTCTCCGAGTTCCGCCGGGCTGGGCAGCTTTCCGAAAATGAGAAGAAAAGCGGCGGTTTCGTAGCCGCGGATTTTTGAATCGAGCTTTTCCATGGCGACCAGATCCTTAATGGAGTAGCCGCGGTAAATCAGCTCGCCGTCGATCGGGCGCTTATGGTTTTTGACCATCTCGTAGCCGATGACATCGCAGATGCGGGTCAGGCCGACTTTGACGCCGGTGCCGTTTTCATTTCGCAGCCCCTGCTTCACGTGATAAATGGAATACAGATCCGGCTCGATCGAATTGTCCGGCAGACAGTCGCGATAAACTGCTTTCAGAGAAGTGCTCATAAAAAAAGACCCCTTTCTTCGCTCAATGTTTGAGTCAGTATAACAAAGTGAAACACATTTCAAACATTGAAAACGGGAAATCGGGTTTTTCAGAAAGAAAAAACTTCCGTTTACAACCGATTTGATATCATTAGAAGAAAAAATGGAAGGGACGACTATGAAGAAGACTCTGACTCAAAAAATTCTCGATTCACACGTACTCAACGATGCCCATACCCCGGGCACACCCGCGGATCTGCGCATTGATCAGACCCTCACCCAGGATGCAACCGGCACGATGGCCTACATTCAGCTCGAAGCCATGGGCGTAGATCAGGTGCAGACGGAACTTTCCGTTTCGTATGTCGATCACAACACGCTCCAGTCCGGTTTCATGAACGCGGATGACCATGCCTATCTGCAGTCTGTAGCCGCTAAGCACGGCGTTCTGTTTTCCAGACCCGGCAACGGCATCTGCCATCAGGTACATCTCGAACGGTTTGCCCGTCCGGGCAAGACGCTGATCGGTTCGGATTCCCACACCCCGACGGCCGGGGCCATGGCCAGCTTTGCGATGGGCGCCGGCGGCCTCGATGTTGCCAAGGCGATGGCGGGTCTGCCTTATACGATTGCCTATCCAAAAGTCGTTGAAGTGCGCCTGACGGGAAAGCTTCCCCATGGCGTTTCGGCCAAGGACATCATTCTTGAACTTCTGCGCCGCCGCAGCGTAAAGGGCGGTGTAGGCAAAGTGTTTGAATATACCGGAGACGGCGTAAATTCGCTTTCGGTTTACCAGCGCGCGACCATTACGAACATGGGCGCGGAACTCGGCGCAACGACATCCATTTTCCCTTCGGATGAACGTACCCGCGAATTTCTGAAGCGACAGAACCGGGAAGAAGACTGGATCGAACTGAAAGCTGACGAAGGCGCCGTTTATGACGACGTCGAAATCATCGACCTGTCCACGCTGGTTCCGGCTGCCGCCTGTCCAAATTCTCCGGACGCGGTCAAATCCATCGAAGAGCTCGCCGGAAAGAAAGTCGATCAGGTCGCTATCGGCTCCTGCACCAACTCTGGTTTTGAAGATCTGATGAAAGCTGCTGCCATTCTTGAAGGCAAAACGATTGCGTCAAACGTTTCACTCGTCGTTTCGCCGGGCAGCCGTCAGGTTCTCATTAAGCTGATGGAAAACGGTGCGCTTCAGACGTTTGTCAAAGCCGGCGCGCGCATCCTCGAATGCACGTGCGGTCCCTGCATCGGCATGGGCCAGTCTCCAAAAAGCGAAGGCGTCTCTTTGCGTACGTTCAACCGCAACTTCTACGGCCGTTCCGGAACGAACTCAGCGGGCGTTTACCTCGTTTCGCCCGAAACCGCCGCGGCCAGCGCGATTGCCGGCGTGTTCGCCGATCCGCGCGCGATCGACTATCCGGACAGCGATTTTAGTGAACCCGTTTATATCGACGATTCCATGATTCTTGCGCCAAGCGAGCATCCGGAAGACGTGGAAATTGTACGCGGCCCCAACATTAAGCCGCTTCCGATCAACGATCCGCTGCCGGATGCGTTCGAAAAGAAAGTCGTCATCAAGCTCGAAGACAACATTACGACCGACCACATCGCTCCAGCCGGTGCGGAAGTGCTGCCGTATCGTTCCAATATCGAAAAGCTGTCGACTTTCGTGTTCCGCAACAATAAGGAAGGCTTCGACAAAATCTGCAAAGCCAATAACGGCGGTATTATCGTAGCCGGCGAAAACTATGGACAGGGAAGCAGCCGCGAACATGCGGCGCTCGCCCCGATGTATCTGGGCATCAAGGCGGTTCTGGCCAAATCGTTTGCGCGAATTCACCTGGCCAACCTCATCAACTTCGGCATTCTTCCGCTCACCTTCCAGAATCCGGAAGACTATGACGATATCGACGAGATGGACGTGCTCACGTTCGAAAATCTGCACGACCTCGACCCAGAACAGGGACTTCGCGTCATCAACCAGACCAAAGGCCATACGTATGTTCTCAACAGTCAGTTTGGACTGGAAGATCTGCCTACGCTCTATGTGGGCGGCACGCTGAACTATATCCGCTCCCAGCAGAAATAAAGAAGACTCTGCAAAGCTCAGAAAAAATGCGTCGGACGTTCATCCGGCGCGTTTTTTTTCTGGGCTGGACAAGCCATCGCCCAATCGCTCGATTTTTCGGTTTTCCGTCTGTCCGGATTTTGCCTTCACGGCTTTTCTGTGGTATCGATTCTTTATCCTGTCCGATCCGCTTTGCGGAGGGCATGATTTGAGACGTACGGATTATGATGTCTGCTGCACTGTCAGAGAAAGCGCTTAGAACGGCGACCGCCGCTCGGGAAAGGCTGTATGGTACGCAAAGCCTTTCCTTTTTTCACATAGAGCCTACAATAAAGAAAACGAGAACAGCACGGGAGCTCACAAATGAGCTGAGAGGGAGCTGGGCGCTCCGACCGCTAACCTGATTTGGATAATGCCAACGGAGGGAATTCTGCAGAAATAATCGCGGAGACAGCCGAAGGCGCTGTTTCCGTTTTTTCATGCAGAAAGGAGGCGTACACCCGGCTTTCGCACACGCGAAAGAGAGAAATAAAACGAGAAATCGATAGCCTGTCCCCGCTTCTGCTGCTTTCGTGCGGCCGGATCGCACTGAAGACAGACTTTGCGCATATTTTTACTGCCTTTAAAAGAAAGCGGCCAGAAGGGCAAAGGGAAAGCGTCTTTGCCTGAGGGAGAATCGATTTGTTCGAGCAGGAAGTTCTCAGCCTGGGAACTTCTTTTCTTTTTGGATGGAAAGTGAAGACACAGCGGTCAAAACGTCTTTGAAGAACGCACAAAGCGTCTGAAAAATGTAAGAAAATGAAACATTCGCCGGAAAACCTTTGTAAACTGCGGGAGGGAAAGTTGACACCGCACAGGGCGATTTATAAAATCTGGAATAAATTCACAAAGGCGCAGAAGGGCACCAGTACATCTTTGAACTGAGCAGAGAGCTTCCGTACGGTGAAAGGAAGACAGAGACAGGATGGAATCACAGCCCGGAGCCGGATTCAGGAAATGGGATCCCGGATGTCTCCGTTAAAGGACAGACTGTCTTTTCAGTTGCAGAGGCGTTCTTCGCGAGGAGAACGTAAAAAAAGGTGGGATCACGATACTTTCGTCCTTTGGGGTGAAAGTTTTTTTGTTTCTACGGCTGGATTTTGACGGATTTGAAAAATTCAAAACCGTCTGGACAGTCAGAAATTTAAGCCAGAAACGCCAGGAATGGCGTAAACCCGTAAACGATCAGAACAAAGGGATGGATCTTTAGATCCATTCCGGAAAGGATTTGTCATGGAACTGAGAACCCCGTTTGGATGTCGAGACGCGCTCTCGCGCGATGTGCGCAAGCAAAAAGCTTTATGTTCGCAGATTCTCGATGTCTTTGATGCCTTTGGCTTTGAAGAAGTCAGCACGCCGGCGATGGAATACTACCAGACGTACAATCAGGCGTTTTCCAATCTCGAAGACCGGCAGATGGTCAAGCTGTTCGACGAAAACCAGGATATTGTCACGCTCCGAATGGACATGACCATTCCGATCGCCCGCATCGCCGCGACCGCCCTGAAAAACGCGGCTCATCCGCTGCGTCTGTCCTATTTGAGCGATGTGTGGAAACTGCGCAAAGCCTATACCGGAAAAGCCATTCAGACTCTTGACTGCGGCGTCGAACTGATCGGCAGCACCGACGATCTGCAGGTTCTGATCTGCGCGCTGGAATCGCTCAAGGCGCTGCAGTCGTACGGTCTGAAAGACTGGCGTCTGGAAATGTCGGATGCGCGTCTGCTTTCCGACGCGGCCCGTCTGGTTTTTGATGACGAAGACGATATTGCGACGCTCGCGGATCTGAGTGATAAGAAGTCGATGGTCGAACTGCAGAACTTTCTCGATGAAAAGCATCTCGACCAGAACATACGGCGCTATTTCCTGCACCTTCCGCTGCTCGACGGCGGGTTTGAAACCCTTGAAAAAGCCAAGGCACTCGCCTTCGATCCGTCGACTGTAGCCGTTCTCGAAGAGCTCGAAGCGACTGGTCGTTTTCTGGAAGAAGCCGGCTACGGCGACATGATCGGCTTTGATCTGGGCAAGCTGCCGCATCTCAACTACTACACCGGCATCATTTTTGAAGCGTTCGTTCCCGGCGCTTCGAACGCGGTGCTTTCCGGCGGCCGTTATGACAATCTGATGAGCGCTTTTGGAAATTCGATGCCCTCCATCGGATTCGCCTTTAAAATCAATCCGTTAGTGGCTCTCCTTCCGGATCAGGAAGAGCGCCGCAAAATCGTGCTGGCCTATCCGCCGCAAAAAGCCAGAGAAGCCTTTGCGGAGGCGGCGCGCATCCGCAAAAATTTCGCCGTTTGCCTGCTGGAAGAAGAAGGCCTGGAAGACATTGAAACCCGAATGGAGTTACGCCCATGAGTCTGACGATTGCGCTGACCAAAGGCCGGCTCGAAGACAAAACGCTGACGATGCTCGAAGAAGCCGGCTACGGAACCGAAAAAGTTCGCAACAAAGGACGGGCGCTGATTTTGCCCGATACGGTACACGACATTCGCTACGTGCTCGTGAAATCCAACGACTGCATTACGTACGTCGAGCACGGCGCCGCCGATCTGGGCGTCGTCGGCAAGGATACGCTTCTCGAAAACCCGGCGGACTATTACGAAATGCTGGATCTGAACACCGGCAAGTGCCGCTTCATTGTCGCGGCGCTGCCCGATTCGGATCTGTTTACCAAAAAAGGACGCGTGCGCATCGGTACGAAATACCCGCACGTCGCCCGAGAATACTTTCTGAAACGCAACATGGACGTGGAAATCATCAAGATCGACGGGTCGGTAGAACTTTCGCCGCTGATCGGTCTGGTGGACGGCATCGTCGACATCATGGAAACCGGCAGCACCCTGAAAGCCAACGGCCTGCAGGTACTCGATACAGTCTGCGAGATTTCCGCGCGGGTCATTGTGAACAAAGCCAGCTGGAAGCTGAAGAAAAAGGAAATTGAACAGGTCCTTCTGGATCTGCAGAAAGCGGTGAGTGAAAATGCTTAAAACCATTGGAAAAGACGACCGGGCTGAACTGAAAGCCTACCTTCAGAGCCGTGCGTATGAAATTTCGCCGGACATGCTGGTGAAGACCAGTTCCATCATTGAAAAAGTCCGTTCCGGCAAAAATCAGGCGCTCCACGATCTGACCCTTCAGTTTGATCGCATCGATCTGGACGATCCTATCGTTTCTAATGAAGAGCTCGAAGAGCAGGCGGCCAAAGCCGATCCGCAATTTGTCGCGGCCATGCAGGAAGCCGCCCAGAACATTCTGGCTTACCACGAAACGCAGGTGCAGACGCCGCAGTCTCTGGAAAAAGAAGACGGTGTATACCTCGGCTGGCGGGTGCTGCCGCTCGATGCGGTCGGCATTTACGTCCCCGGGGGTCGGGCGCAGTATCCTTCTTCCGTATTAATGAACGCGATTCCGGCCAAAGTGGCCGGCGTTCGCCGCATTGTCATGACGACGCCTCCGGGAAAAGACGGAAAGATTTCACCCAACCTGGCGGCCGCGGCGAAAATTGCGGGCGTCACCGAAATTATCAAAGCCGGCGGCGCGCAGGCGGTCGCCGCACTGGCGTATGGTACAGAAACGATCGCGCCGGTCGATAAAATTACCGGCCCTGGAAATATGTACGTCGCTGCAGCGAAAAAGCTGGTTTTTGGAAAAGTCGATATCGACATGATCGCCGGACCCAGTGAAATTCTCGTCGTTGCGGACGAAAACGCCAATCCGGATCATGTCGCTTCCGATCTGCTTTCCCAGGCGGAACACGACCCGATGGCATCCTCGATTCTGGTCACCACCAGCGAACCGCTCATCGAAGCGGTCAATCAGGCGCTGCGCGAACAGACGGACGTTCTGCCGAAAAAAGAAATTATTGAACAGTCCCTGGCTTCTTTTGGAACCGCCATTCTGACCGATACGATGGATGAAGCCATTGAAATATCCAACGAAATCGCACCGGAACACCTCGAACTTCAGGTGGAAAACGCGATCGACTATTTGCCGCTCGTTAAAAACGCCGGCAGCGTCTTCCTCGGCTATACGACGTGCGAAAGCATCGGCGACTACTTCGGCGGCACCAACCACGTTCTGCCGACCAGCGGCACAGCCCGCTTCTCTTCCGCTTTAGGCGTCGACGCGTTTACCAAAAAATCTTCTTATATGTATTACTCCGATCAGGCCCTTCAAAAGAATGGACACAAGATCATTCGCATGGCGCAGGAGGAAGATCTCGAAGCGCACGCCAACGCGGTGCGCATCCGCCTGCACGACGCGTCCGAAAACCAGGATGAGATCGAGCGCGAGGAAGGGGAGTAAGCCATGGGCTATACCTATGAAGCGCACAGCCACCAGGGCGTCCTGCTCAATGCCAACGAATCGTCCAGACCCTGGGATTCCCGCATCCTCGATACGTTTCACGCGCTGCTTCAGGAGAGCGCGCTTAACCGCTATCCCGATGACGACGCCATCGAACTGCGCAAGGCCATCGGGAAGCAGACCGGTCTGAAGCCGGAAGAAATTGTCGTGGGTAACGGCAGCGACGCGCTGCTGCAGCTGATGATTACCACGCTTTGCCGGGATGGAAAAACGCTGGTCATGCTCAATCCGGACTTTGGCATGTACCGCTTTTACGCCGGCTGCATCCAGTCCGATACGTGTCTGTATGATACCGCGTGGGACGGTTCGTTTGATCTCGACGATTTTGTCCGCTTCGCTAAAGAACACAATGCAGGACTTGTCCTGCTTTCCAACCCGAACAATCCGACCGGACATCTGTTAACCCGCGAGGAAATCGACCGGCTGGCGACTATGCTCGATCCGATTGTTCTGGCTGCGGATGAAGCGTATATGAACTTCTGTGATCAGTCGGCTCTGAATCGGATTGAAAAACATGACAATCTGATCGTCACGCAGACGCTTTCCAAAGCCTGGGGTGCCGCGGGAATTCGGCTGGGCTATCTGAGCGCTTCGCCGCAGCTGCTCGAGAAGCTGGCTTTGTATAAAATCGTCTATTCGATTTCGACGCTTGATCAGCTCGCCGCACGTGCTGTTCTGGCCCATCCGGAAATCATGGAAGACTATCTGAACGTCATCGTCGACGAGTCGAACCGCATTCAGGACGAACTCAAAGCCCTCTCCTCTCTGGAAGCGGGCGAATTTCACGCCAATTTTTATGCGCTGCGTCCAAAGGACGATCCAAAATCGATTGAAGCGCTCGAACAGGCGTTTGAAGAGGCTGGCATTACCGTTCGTACGTACGGCAATAAGGAGCGCATCCGCATTACGATCGGCCTGCCCGAAGAAAACGACCAGGTTTTAGCCATTCTTAAAGCCTTTAATGACAGAAACGCAAACCATTCAGAACTTTCGAAGAGCGAAAATTTCGAATTTTCCAAAGGAGAAGAGCATGCGTAAATCGAATGATCGCCGTGTTACAAAAGAAACCCAGATCGAGATCGCGCTCGATCTCGATGGAACAGGCGAAGCCTCCATTGCGACGCCCATCGGCTTTTTTAACCACATGCTTGAGCTGTTCGCCTTTCATTCCGGCATGGATCTGCGTCTGAAAGCGGACGGCGATGTCGATGTGGACGACCATCATCTGATCGAGGATACCGGGATTTTATTAGGAAGCCTCGTTCGAAATGCCCTGGGCGACAAGCGCGGCATTGCCCGTTACGGAAACTGCCGCCTGCCGATGGACGAAAGTCTTGCGCAGGTCGATCTCGATTTTTCCGGACGCCCGTATCTTGTACTGGACGTACAGTTTCACCGGGAATCGATCAACGGCTTTTCCACGGAAATGATTGAAGAATTTCTGCGCGCCTTCGCCTTTAACGCGGGGCTGACGCTGCATGTCCACGTGTATGGCAAAAACGATCACCACCAGATCGAAGCCATTTTTAAAGGACTGGGCCGGGCGATCCGTCAGGCCATCCGGATTGAAAGCGACCGTCTGCCGTCGACGAAAGGGGTGCTGGAATGATTGGAATTATTGATTATGGAATGGGCAACCTCCATTCCGTGACGTCCGCCTGCAGCCATCTGGGTCTGGAGACGAAAATCGGTTCTTCGCCAGCGGAGCTCGAAGACTGCTCCAAGCTCATTTTGCCCGGGGTCGGCGCGTTTGAAGACATGATCGGCGCTCTGCACAAAAACGGCCTGTATACATGGCTTCTGAAAAAAGTCAAAGAAGATCGCATCCCGCTGCTCGGCATTTGTCTGGGCATGCAGGCTCTGTACGAGCGTTCGTTTGAATTTGGCGAACACGAAGGTCTTGGCCTTCTGCAGGGAAGCGTGAAAGCCATGGAGCCGATTGAATTTCATGAAGACGGAACAGCGATTACGCTGCCGGTTCCGCAAATCGGCTGGAACCGTCTGTACTGCGCTTCGAATTTTCCAATCGCGAAAGAAATCGAAGCCGATCCGTACGTATATTTCGACCACAGCTACGCGGGTATGGACTGGAATCCGTCCGAGCTGGCGGCGTACTGCAGCTATGGACCGTATACGGTTCCGGCCATCGTATGGAAAGACAACGTTCTGGGCTGCCAGTTTCATCCGGAAAAATCCGGAACGACGGGACTGCGTATTCTGGAATGGTTTGGAAAGGAGTTTGGCGCATGATTATTTTTCCAGCCATTGACATTCTCGGCGGCAAGCCGGTTCGCCTGCGTCAGGGCGACTACAATCAGGCCAGTCAGGTCGCTGCCGATGTGCTGAGCACCGCCGCTTCGTTTGAAAACGACGGCGCCGAGTTTATTCATCTCGTCGATCTGGACGGCGCCAGAGCCGGTCATCCCGTCAACGATGAACTCATTTTAAAAGCCGCAAACGCACTCCATATTCCAGCGGAAGTGGGCGGCGGCATCCGAACAAAAGCCGATGCGAAACGCTACCTCGATCATGGCATGCACCGCATCATTCTGGGCACAGCGGCTCTGGAAGATTTGCAGATGGTCAAGGACCTTTGTGAAGAGTACGGCGATCGGATCGCCGTCTCGCTTGATGCAAGAGACGGCCGGGTCATGGTCGCCGGCTGGCTCGAAGATGGCGGCATCGAACTCGATGACGCCGTAAAACAGATGGAAGAGGCTGGTGTTCAAACTTTGATCGTTACGGATATCCGCAAGGACGGCATGCTCATGGGCCCTTCCTTTGATCTGATGGAGCATCTTTCTTCCTTTACAGACTGTCAGCTGGTCGCTTCCGGCGGCGTCAGTCAGCTGAGCGATATTGAGCGTCTTGCAAAGCAGAATCTGTATGGCGCCATCGCCGGCAAGGCGATTTATTCCGGATCGCTCTCCTTAAAAGAGGCGATTGCGGCCGGAAAAGGCGTGGGGGAGGATGCGTCATGTTAGTGAAACGAATCATTCCCTGTCTGGACGTACGCGATGGCAAAGTCGTCAAGGGCGTTCATTTTGAAGGCATTCAGGAAGTCGGGGATCCGGTGGAGCTGGCCAGAAAGTATAACGACCAGCGTGCGGATGAGCTCGTCTTTCTCGACATTACAGCCACCTGGCAGGGCCGCAAGACGATGGTCGAAACCGTAGCCCGCGTGGCTGAACAGGTTTTTATTCCGCTGACCGTAGGCGGGGGCATTTCCTCGATCGAACAGATCCGTGATCTGCTCAATCACGGCGCGGACAAAGTGTCTCTGAATTCCGCCGCGCTCGATCATCCCGAACTGATCGAACAGGCCGCGCGCATGTACGGTTCGAGCTGTATTGTGCTGGCGGTCGATGTCAAGCGGCAGCCCGACGGTTCCTGGCACTGCTACAAAGCCGGCGGCCGGATCGATACCGGACGCGACGCGATCGAATGGATTCGAGAAGGCGTGCGTCTTGGCGCCGGAGAAATTCTTCTGACGAGCATGGATGCGGACGGCACAAAGCAGGGCTTTGACCTCGATTTGTGCAAAGCCGTTCGAAAGGCCGTCAGCGTGCCGCTGATCGCTTCGGGCGGCTGCGGCAAGCTCGAAGATTTTGCGACAGTCTTTGAAGAAGACGCCGCGGATGCTGCCCTGGCTGCGTCGCTTTTTCACTACGATGAGCTGAGCGTAACGGATGTTAAAAACTATTTGAAAGGAAAGGGGATTGCGGTTCGATGACGGGCAAGGATTTCGATCTCGATTTTGAAAAAGGCGGCGGACTCATCCCGGCCGTTGTGCAGGACGCCAAAGATGGCACCGTTTTAATGGTCGCCTGGATGAATGAAGAAGCGCTGGAAAAGACGCTGGAAACGAAAAAAGCAACCTTCTGGTCCAGAAGCCGCAATGCGCTCTGGATCAAAGGCGAAACGTCCGGCAATTTCCAGATCGTTCAGTCGATGTACAAGGACTGCGACGGGGATACGCTGCTCGTTCAGGTAGAAAGTACCGGTCCTGCCTGTCATACGGGCAATCGCACTTGTTTTTATCGCAAGCTGGAAAGCTTTGAGGAGAAAGAGCATGAAGAATAACGAAATGCAGGAACTGTACGAAACCGTCATGGATCGCAAAGCCAATCCTGAAGAAGGCTCGTATACGGCGTATCTTTTTGGAAAAGGCGAAGAAAAGATTCTCAAAAAAGTCGGCGAGGAGTGCACGGAAGTCATTATCGCCTCGCTCAGTCAGGACAAGGAACATCTGATCGGCGAAATGGGCGATCTGCTGTATCATCTTTGCGTGCTGATGGCACAGAAGGATGTCAGCTGGCATGAAGTCGAAGCCGAACTCGCGAAGCGTTCGCTTAAAAAGCACAATCTGAAAGCCGAACGCCGCCCGGTTGAAAACTACTAGGCATCCAGTTAGACTATCTATTCCAGACAAGAAATAATCTAGAATCGGAAGCCGTACAAAAGTGCCCGATTTCATCTCGTCTGTACAGAGAGCAAGACTCCTCTCTGAAATCCTGCGCGTTTCCCCGGGATATGCGCTTTTTTCACGATACCGGCCTGCCTTGCAGGCTGCCGGAAAAAGCGGTACAGACAATCTTTCAAAATTGATAAGAATTTCACAGGATAAGTTTTGACACCAGACAGTAAACTGGAAAGCGAGGTGAGCGCATGGACTCGGCAATACAAAAAAAGACAAATCCTAAAGCGGTCTACAACGGATCAAAACGCCGGTCGGCTCCGTCCGCTTCGTCCTGGCGCGCAGGATGGAAGAAATTTTGTGACCGGACGCGCTTCTGGACAAGGCACTGCAGCCGAAATATAAAAAAGTACTGGAAGAGCTCGCTGTTCTGGTTTGGCGCCGGCATTGTCGGCATGGCCAGCGGCCTGCTTCTGGCTTCCGGGGAAGGATCCCGGATCCCGTTTACAATTCTGATCAGCCTGCTGCTTTCCTTTCTCATGGTCTGCGGCCGCTTTAAATTTGAAGAAGCGATGCGAAACCTTGTCCTGTGCGTCGTTGGTCAGATATTGGCCGGTCTGCTCATGGATGTTTCGAGCATGATCACCCTGGTATTTTGCGGACCGATCGTTTTGCTGGTGAGCTATCCGTGCTGGTTCTGGCTCACGCGCTGCGACTGGGAAGCGAGCGCCGGCCGGTGGGGGCTGTACTTCGTTTTGCTTCTGCTCGGTCTGCTTGCCGTACCGGAGCGAAGACTCGTTTTCATTCTTTTACTGATCGTGCTGATAACCGGCGTCCATCTGTTCTGTACCGGCGGCATGCGGCCGATCCGCTTTCGCCGCCCGGTCAGAAGCGCCGAACGAGTGCATGCACCAAAGTCGAAGCATCGAAACCGTGCGAATGCGGGTCTGGAACATACCTCGCTGCAGAGCGTCATGCTCGAGCGGGCCAGACGAAAGGCGATGAAAGATCGAGCGCGCCGGCTGGCCGGTCTTTCGGATCTGCAGGAAAACCGGACCGGGGAAAAGAAAGCCGTACGCAATAAAACGGCGGTCCGATAAGGGCAAAAAATGCGGATCGAATCCCTGGATGGTCCTGCTTTATGAAGCGCTTTTGCTCCGCAGTCTGCGGGGCTTTTTTTACGGAAATCGGCAAGAATTCTCTCCAACTGGAGAGTGTTTGGAGAAAGCTTTCTGCAGCCTTGCATCGCATCTGGTCCATCCAGAGGGCTTCTGGAAAAATTCTTCCGGCCATCTGAAGGTTTTCTTAAAAAAGCGCGCAGATGCATACGGCGCTTTATACTGAAAGCATAGTGTCTGCTTAAGAAAAGCCTGTGCAGACACCAGAATTAGAAGATAAAACCAGACTGGAAGCTCTGGCGCGAACATACGCGGCAGGCAAACGGGAAATTCCGATCCGTCTGGAGACAGGAAAAGAAAGAGGGGAACACGATGAACCATACGATTCTTGTTGTTGAAGATGAAAAGGGGCTTCGCGATGCGATTGCGATTTATCTTCGTTCACAAAACTACGAGGTCCTGCTGGCCGCCAACGGCGCACAGGGCCTGGAAGAGCTTGGCAAAGCGGGAGACAAAATTCATCTGGCCATCGTCGATCTGATGATGCCGGTCATGGACGGTCTGACCATGATTCAGGAAGTCCGTAAAAATTATGATTTCCCGATTATTATCCTTTCGGCAAGATCCGAAGAAGTCGATAAGATCAACGGCCTGACGATCGGTGCCGACGACTATCTGACCAAGCCGTTTTCGTCCATGGAACTGCTCGCCCGCGTCAAGGCGCAGCTGCGCCGCTACGACAGTTTTCTGGAAATGAAAAACGCCAAGGATGAACCCGATAACGCTTCGCTCGTCAACCGCGATCTGTCTCTGAATCCGATGACCAAGGAAGTGTTTGTCCGCAATGAGCCGGTGCATCTTACCCCGAAGGAATTCCAGATTCTTGAACTGCTCATGCGCCATCCCGAGCGTGTCTATTCCGCAGCCGAGATTTATGAGCTGGTCTGGAAAGAAGATGCGATTTCGACCGAAACCATTACCGTCCACATTCGAAAACTGCGTGAAAAAATCGAAGAGGATCCGAAAAAGCCGCAGTACATTCAGGTGGTCTGGGGCCTCGGCTACAAAATGCGCAAAGATCCTCTGACGGCATGATAAGCGGAGCCCGGCTGATCGAGCCGGCTTCGACGGCAAGTCTGGACAGCACGCAGAGCGCGCCGAATACAGCCTTTGAAGACGAGCCCAAAAGCAGCACCAGCTTTCAATCGGCAAAGCCGGAACTGAAAAAAAGCGGGAAATCGAACGGTGCGAAAGTGTTTCCCTGCCTGCTTTGCATTTTGCTGCTCATCCTGAGTACGCTGGCGACCAAACTGACGTCCAAAATTACCCTGCAGGGGGAAGAAACGCTCGATGTCTTTACCGAAGCGCTGGCCCCGTCGCTGGAAGCCATGGCGGTGGTCCGGGCCAGATCGCTAGTTCCGGGCACCGAATGGCTGAAAACGGATGAGGAAACCGATTCGACGATACGGCAGTACATCGAGGAAAACGCCGGCAACAGCATTCGCTCTTCCGCCGAATCTCTGGCGCGCGATTCCAACCTCGCCTGGATTATCCGCTACGGCGGAAACGAGTATTCCCACAACTGGAAAGATTCTTATAACCAGACCGACGGTGCACTCGACTACACGATCCGCTCTTCCGCGGGCGGCATCACGTATTCCGGCGCAATTCAGCCGGACGTCTCCTTTTCGAGGGCGCGTTCGATTCTCGTCAATCCGGCGCTCGTTCCCGAAGAGCGGCGCAATTCGCCAAGCGGCTGCGAATACGCGTATTCGCTGGTGCTCCCGGACGATTTTTCCATTCATTACTACGTACCCAAAACGCTGCAGCCCAACGGCGGCGTAGTCGCCCGCGTCGCTGCGGACGTCAACCAGACCGGATTTGATTTCTGTAGGTTATACGGATCCATCGTCGTGGTTCTGTTCGTCCTGCTCTTTCGCTACCGGCTGGAAGAAGGGCTGCCTTTACTGACACAGCTCAGCCGGATGAAGGCGCTGTTTGCGATTCTCGTTCTTGGCGGCATGTACGCGATTCTTTCCCCAGGCCTGAACCGTGTCACGATGAATTTTGCGAACGGTTCGCTGAAGGCGCAGTACCTTTCCTTTGCGATGAACGACTGGCAGGCGGAACTGGTCGCCTGGGCGACCGTCATTCTGCTCTGGTTCCTGGTTTTTATGACTGTCGCGTTGCTCGCGCTCTACATTAAGCGCATTTTCAAAATGGGTCCGGCAGCTTTTGTGGAACAGGATTCTCTTTGCTACTGGGGTTATGTGCATGCCCACGACTGGATTCTGGAAAGCTTCTCTTCGCAAAACCGGCACATGCCCGTATTCCGTCTGACGATACTATCTGCTTTATGGATCGTTCTGACGGGAGCATTCATGCTTCTTGGCGTCCTGTTTTTCGACCTTTTTGGACTGATTGCGGCTGTGCTGATCAGCTGCCTGATCGCCATTCTTTTTGCAGTCGGCATTGCCAAAGCCATATCGCAGGATTTTCAGCACGTTCTGGATGCTTCGCATTCTCTGGCCATGGGCAACTACAGCGAGTTCAAGCCGGAAAAAGCCGGCATGTTCAATCCGATCGTCAGTGATCTGGTCCATATTGCGGGCAATTACGAAAACGCGCGCAACGAAGGACTGGCCAGCCAGGTGTCCAAGTCCCAGCTGATTTCCAACGTTTCGCACGACTTGAAGACGCCAGTAGCGGGCATTCAGAGCTATTCCGAGCTCATCAGCATGTCCGACAACATGGACGATATTCATCATTACGCCAGCCATCTTCAAAATTATTCCGCCCGTCTGGCTTCGCTGATTGAAGACCTGTTTGATATCACCAAGGCGACCAGCGGCGATATCGTACTCGATCTCGTTCACATCGATCTGTGTGAACTGGTCGAACAGGTGCAGGCCGAATGGATCGATACGCTGGCGGAAAAACAGCTCGAAACGATTATGAATCTGGACGGACCGGTCATGATCGATCTCGATCCGAACAAGATGGTCCGCGTCATCGACAACCTGTTTTCCAATATCCGCAAGTATTCGCTGCCCGGCTCCCGCGTATTCATTACCCTGATCAACCGCGGTTCGAGCTGCGAGCTGATTTTCCGCAATACGTCAGCAGACATTCTCGACTTTGATCCCGAACAGATCATGGAACGTTTCGTACGCGGCGATGCCAGCCGTCACGAAGCGGGAAGCGGTCTGGGTCTGGCGATCATCAAAAGCTTTGTCGAAGTCCAGAACGGCGACTTCATCATTCAGACCGACGGCGACATTTTCAAAGCCATCATGAGCTTCCCGCTCGATCCGGCCGAAAACATTCCGCTCGCCGATTCGAAAGAGAAGAGTGCGGTTCGTGCGGATACCGGCAAAGCGGAGCCTGTCCTGGATGACGAATCGTCCGTGCAAAACGGGGAAGCCGTCGACGACGTTTATGTTCAAGAAGAACCGGCCAGCCCGTCTGTTCTGGAAGAAGAACTTACTGGAAAAGAACCTGCACCCAAAAAGCCTTCCAGTCTGGAAGAGACCATGCAGGCCTCATCGAAACCGGAAACAGCCACTGTACCGCTGCCCGAAACAAAGACGGAGGAAATCCGGACTTCCAAAACGACGAATCCAGTAAGCGTCAATCCAGAGACGGATCCGCTGCTTCTGGCCTCGATTACCAGTCTTCAAAAAGAAGGCCGGCTGTCTGCCGATTCCGAAAAAAAGAATGAGGAGAATGCTCCGGGCTATTCAGACGGGAAATAATTCTGGACTCTTAAATCAAGCCGAATTCGAAAAGTACACGAATTCGGCTTTTTCCTTTCGCTTTTTGAAAAAATGAATGTTAATAAATACAATACGCGTGCCAATTTGGACAGATAAGCAACCAGTTAAGACCATTATGGAAAAGATGCAGGCGGCAAGGCGGTATTTGAATCCGGCTGTGATAGGCTATAGCCATCCAAACCGATGAGCGAAGGCCAAAAAAGATGACTGCCATCAAGGAAGCTGGTCCAGAAGAAGGATCCCTGATCTTTCCCTGACGTCTGATCCCACCTGCATTTGGCGATGCAAAGCGATCCTTGACAAGACTGAAATACCAGCCGGAAAATGATTCCCTTCCAGGAATTCAAGGAAGCCTGCCATACGGTTAAGGGCTCTTCGGAGCCTTTTTTCGAATTAAAGCGAATCGATCAGGGTAGCGAACAATTTGGAACGGCCAGACGATCTGAACCGGTAGAAACCGTTCGCCTGCGATTCGCGGCAGAAAGGGGGAAAAGCGATGACAAACAGACGCTGGATTTTGAATCTGGTCGTGATCGCGGCAGCGCTGATCGGCATCGTCGCCAGTCTGTTTGCGTGGATGTACGCGGCCATCCCGGCCAGAACGGCACAGGCCATTCTGTTAGGGGTGACGATTGCGGCCGTCCTGATTCTGGCCGGAATTAACTATGCGTACAGCGCGTACGGCAAACGCTTTCACAAAGTCTATCCCGACAGTCACAATCACTGACGGATTAACCGGATTTAACCAGGTTTAAAGGAAACAAAGAGACGCCCCTGCGGCGTCTTTTCTTTACGTCTGGAACACGTTCGATCCACGCCTGGCAGAACAGAAGCAAAGCAGCGCTCTCGTAAAGTGCAGGCGAAAAAGCGAAAGCCCGATGAATCACGATGGAAAAACGGAAACATGAAGAATCTGTCCGCATATGGGGAAAAGAGGGAAATTGGGCGCTTCTCTGGTCTCGTTGTATAGTTATAGCGGTGATGAAGATGAAACCCTGTGATCCAATTGGCGTATTTGATTCCGGACTTGGCGGACTGACCGTCGCGGCGCAGATTCGAAAGGAACTGCCCAATGAGACGGTTCTTTACTTTGGCGATTCCGCCCGCAATCCGTATGGGGAAAAGCCGCGTGAAGTCGTCGAGACGTATTCGATGGAAATTGTCGAAGCCTTTGCCAGACAGCACGTCAAAGCGGTGGTAATCGCCTGCAACACGGCGACCAGCGCTGCCGCCCCGCTGCTGCGCGAACACTTTGATTTCGACATTATTGGCATGGAACCGGCTCTCAAAGTCGCTGCCGATCTGAAAACCCCGTCGATCATTGCGGTCTGGGCCACGAACCTGACGCTTCATCAGGAAAAGTTTGAGCGGCTCAAAAACCGTTTTCAAAGCGGCCATGAGATCATACGGGTACCATGTCCAGGACTCGTCCGGCTTGTGGAAGAAGACCGTCTGGACGATCTGGAGGCTGTCGACGCGGCGCTGAGAGACTATCTGGCGCAAAGCAGGAACGCAGAGTTTATCGTTCTAGGCTGTACGCACTTTCTGTTTTTCAAGCAGCGCCTGCAGCAGCTCGCCGGTCCGAACGTTAAAATTGTGGACGGAAATGAAGGAACGGTGCGCCATCTGAAGCATCTTCTTGAAGAGAAGCATCTGCTCAATCCGGATTCTTCTCACAGGGAAGACAGGCTGCAGATCGACAATTCCGATCCGAGTCAGATTGACCTGTCCTGGAAACTGGTCCATCGAATGGAGGAAACGTATGAATAAAAATAAAAACGCCTGGCTTGCCTGCGATGACAGGACGCTTGGCGAAATCATGACGTTTGCCCAAGGCTACATGAATTTTCTTTCCCTTGGAAAAACCGAACGCCGCTGCGTCAGGCAGGCGATTGCGCTTGCTGAAGGTTTCGGCTATCGCAACATTAACGAATACGCCGAAAACGGCAAGAGCCTGAAGCCGCAGGACAGAGTCTATTTCAATATGATGGATAAAGCCGTTGTGCTCTTTCACATCGGCAGCGATCCGATCGCCAAAGGCATGAACATTGTCGGCGCGCACATCGACTCGCCCCGTCTCGATCTCAAGCAGCATCCGCTCTATGAGCAGGACGGCATCTGCCTGTTCGATACCCATTACTATGGCGGCATTAAGAAATACCAGTGGACGACACTTCCGCTGGCGATGTATGGCGTGGTTGTTCTGAAGGACGGCACGCACATGGATATCGCCATCGGCGATCATCCGGAAGACGAAGTGTTCTGTATTACCGATGTCCTGCCGCATCTTGGCAAGGATCAGGCCAGCAAGCCCACATCCAAAGCCATCGAAGGCGAAGCGCTGAACGTCATCGCCGGTTCCATTCCGCAAAAGGAAGACGGCGACGAAAAAGCTTCCGATCCAGTCAAGGCGAACATTTTGCGTCTGCTCAAGGACCGCTACGGCATTGATGAAGATGACTTCATCAGTGCCGAACTCGAAGTCGTTCCGCAGGGCGAAGCCAGAACGTGCGGCCTCGATCGTTCCATGGTTTTAGGCTATGGACAGGATGACCGCGTCATGGCCTACACGGGTCTGATCGGCCAGCTCGAACTCGCGAACGAAACGCTCGAGCGTACCGCCGTATGCCTGCTTGTGGATAAGGAAGAAATCGGATCCGTCGGCGCGACGGGCATGCAGTCGCATTTCTTTGAAGACCAGGTGGCTGAAGTGCTCTCCTTACTGGGCGAGTACAGCGAACTGAACGTTCGCCGGGCTCTGCGTCATTCCACGATGCTTTCGTGCGATGTTTCCGCAGCTCATGATCCCAACGTACCGGAAGTTTCTTCCCCTAACGGCAACGCCGCGCAGTTTGGATGCGGTATCGCGATTTCCAAGTACGTCGGTTCCGGCGGCAAGAGCCATTCCAACGACGCTCGTGCGGAATACATCGCCGCGCTGCGCAAACTGCTCGATGATCACGATGTCGTCTGGCAGACCGCGGAACTCGGCAAAGTCGACCAGGGCGGCGGCGGAACGATCGCCTACATTCTGGCCAACTACGGAATGGACGTCATCGACGCTGGCGTGGCGCTGATGTCCATGCATTCTCCGTTTGAACTGAGCTCCAAGGCGGATGTGTATGAAGCCTTTTGCTGCTGCAAGGTTTTCCTGCAGTACATGCGCGATCTGCAGGCCAATTCGCTTTAAGATTGATTCCCCCGAAGATTCGGGGGATTTTTTTCGCTCTGTGGTTTCGGCCACTCCCTTTACGCTTTTTGACGAATTTCCAAAGACGTTTTGAAGGGAGAGGAAATATTGCGTATGGTGGAGGAAGCCAAGGAGAGCGAATATGAAATACTATGCAGCTTATGGAAGCAACCTCCATCTCGAACAGATGAAAGAACGATGCCCGAACGCGATCCCGATCGGAACCGCCCGTCTTGCAGACTGGAAGCTCGTCTTTAAAGGAGACAAGGGAGAGTTTTATCTCTCGATCGTCCCAAAGAAGGGGGCTTTTGCGGATGCGGGCATCTGGCAGGTGGACGCTCAGGACGAAGCCGCGCTTGATGAATACGAGGAATATCCCGCGCTGTACAAAAAGTTCACGCTGGATTTGCCCGTCAGTTTTTTTGACGGACATCGCGAATCTCTTCCTGTGTTTCTTTACGCCATTCCCCTGGGCTTTGCGGATGGCAGGCCAGAAGAAGAGTACGTACAAATCTGCGAAGCGGGCTGTCACGACTTTGGTCTGGATCCGGCGCCTTTGTTTGCGGCTCTGGAAAGGGTGCCGGCGCAGACCGGCCAGAAGTCCTGAGCCTGGAAAGGAAAGAAGATCCGACAGGGCAGCGTGGCCCGAACAGCAGCCCTGAACAGGAAACCAGACGATCGCTCTGTATGAAACAGGGCGTTTTTTTTCAGGCGAAACGCAATGCTGTTCACTTAAGCTTCACAAGCTCACTTACAAATCAGGTTAGTTCC
>NZ_CAPAEZ010000041.1:0-22405 GCF_948576815.1 uncultured Allobaculum sp. | reverse complement strand
GGAACTAACCTGATTTGTAAGTGAGCTTGTGAAGCTTAAGTGAACAGCATTGGTTCGGGTGTATACTGAAGCCATGTCAGGAAAAGCCGAACAGAATAAACTTCATAAAAAAAACAGCCTGCTGAGCGCTGCGCTTGCCCTTCTTTCCAGCCGGGATCTGGCGGAAGTCTCCATTTCGGACATTACCAACCGGGCCGGCGTAGCGAAAGGCACTTTCTATTCTTTTTTCAGGGATAAGGAAGAGATCCGGGACTATCTGGTCGACCGGGAATCCCAGCGCATTGTCCGTAATGCGCAGGACCAGCTCGACAAGGAAGATATCCGAAACTTTGACGATGCGGTCATTTTCATGATTTCCCGCATTCTTCAGCAGCTCTCCGACAATCCCCTGCTTCTGCGTCTGATCCGCCGCAGCCTTTCCATGGGCGTCTTCCATAAGGAACTGCAGAGCACCCTGGGTCAGGGCGGTCTCGATCTGGCGAATCGCTTTGAAGCCAAGGCCCGCGAATGCGGCGTGAAATTTGAAAATGCCCAGCTCGTCTATTTCATGATTCTCGAACTGACCGGATCCGTCTGTTATTCCTCGATTGTGTACGGCATCCCCTGTTCGATTGAAGAACTCAAACCCGTTCTGTTCGATACCCTCCGCGCCATTCTGGCTTCGGCCAAAAAGAACCCGCAGGAGGACACCCCCCTGCATTAGTACCTGCATTAATACCTGCATTAACGATTGAAAATACCCGTACCCCGTGTGCTGAATCCATACAAAAAGGAGATCCGTTCCAGCAAATTGCTGAAAATAGATCTCCTTTTTCCTTTTCTGTTCCTGGTTATTCCACCGTTTTCCGGTGAATCGCGTCTCTCCTTCTCTTCGCTCATTGGAAAGAGTAAACGCAGCGAACAAGAGTTCAGCCAGCGCATTTTCGCGTTTCCTTCACCAGTCCCCGCTCTCTTATTTTTGTTTTCTCCTTCCATCAAGGAGAATGAGGGGATTTTTCCGAAATGGCGTTTTCTGCAATCGAGGGGTCAGGCGGTTCTTAATTCTGAAACCAGTTTCCCGTAATCCCGTTTCCTTCGAAAAGGGATCCTCGATCGCTGGCTATAGCTGTCACCTTCGTCTTTATGGATCGTTCTGCGAACCGCAGCCTGTATTTTTCCTGATCGATTCCTTTACCTGTCTAAGCCTGTTCCAAAATCTTGCAGACGTCGACCCAGCTTTCGGCATTGGCGTATCGATACAGTTCCTCGAGGTTCATACGAATGGCGCTGTTCGAACTGCCGCAGGCTGGATAGACATAGTCAAAGCGGCGCAGCGATTCATCGAGACAGACGCGAACGTCTTCCGGATTAGCAAACGGACACACGCCGCCGATCGCATGACCGGTTCGCCCTTCCACATCTTCGGCATTGAGCATGGAGGGTTTCAGTCCGAACGTTCTTTTGAATTTTCCGTTATTGACCTTCGCATCGCCGGCAGCCACGATCAGAATCGTATCGTTCTCCGGTCCATAAAAGGAAAGCGTTTTGGCGATATGTTCCGGCTCGCACCCCAGCGCCTGTGCGGCAAGCTCTACGGTCGCGCTGGACTGATCGAGTTCAATGATTCGATCGGCGATATTCTGCGCTCCAAATGCTTTGCGTACATTTTCAATAGACATGAATACTCCCTCTCTCTTTTCTTTACTCGGATACTCTGCTGTTCCGCCCTCCAGATTTCTGGAGGCTTTTTTGTTTTTGGATCGTCTTCCGTCCAGAAGCGGAATTCAACAACAGATTTTTCGCCTTTCCTTTCCCGTTTTCAAGTTCTCCGGAAAGACTTGCCTGTCTCCATGGCGAAAAGCCGCAGATTTTGCGCAATTCTGCGCTCTGTTCCAAGGACAGTGATAGTCAAATTGAGCTTTCCTGCTGCAAGAATGCAAAGAACACTCTCAAAAAATGAAAAGAACCTTCTTCTGGCTATGGATATGATGAAAACAAGTGAAAGCGATCGTACGGTGCAGGAATCGGGCGCCTGCAGACGACAGACAAACCCGCTTTGACTCACTTTCGATACACAAAGGAGAAAAGGAAAAGATGAATAAACGATTTCGAAGAGTTTCTTCGGCGGCGCTCAGCCTTCTGCTGATTGCCTCCCCGGTTTCCCCTCTGCTCCATACGCTTCCCGTTCTGGCGGAAGAAACCGAACTGGCCGAATCCTATACGTTTGACGGAACGGCTTCGACACGCATCAGCATTACCGATCAGCTTCCCGCCTATGGCGAAGCCGATACGATGATCTGGTCCGGAACCTTCCAGGCGAACGCTTCCAATAACGCCATCGTGGCGCTGATGTCGGTCTGCGGCAATGACAACGCCAACGACTACATGACGCTTTATGTCCGCCCGGGCACAAACAAAATCGGTTTTGAATTCCGTAAAGTCACCGGTGCAAGTTACAAAGTATCGCAGGAAGCCAATTTGCAGGTGGGAACCGACAAACACGAATTTGAACTGGTCGTTTCCAGCAAAGGCTATTTTCTGACGGTTGACGGCGAAGAACTGATCGCTTCCCGTCAGAGCGGGGCTTTAACTTTAATGAACTGCGGGTATACCGATCTGCGCATGACCCTTGGCGGCATGGACCGCACCGGAAAAAGTTCCATGTCCGACAACTGGTTTTTCAACGGAACCATGACGAATGTCGCCGTAAAACTCGAACAGCGCGACGTTCTTCCCGAAGCGTTTGCAGAAATCAGCGGCGCTTCCTTTGACGGCAGTCAGATGCAGGGCAAAACGGCACCGCTTCCCGAAGGACTGAATGCGACAGACGGCTGCAGCGCGGCGGTCATTTTCCGGGTAAACAGCAGCGCCGAAGGCTTCATGCCTATCGCAAGTCTGAAATCGGCCGATGCTTCGACGATCTATACGCTAGGTACGACAGGAGATTCCCTCCAGCTTCAGATCACGGCCAGCGGAACCGTACAGTCCGTAAATCTCGATTATCCGGCGGGCACGCTGTACACTGGCGGCGCTCATACCGCCGTTGTGAACTTTACGAGCACTGGCGTTTCCGTTGTCCTCGACGGGCAGGCGGCCAAAGTGATCGAACAGCCGTTGTCTTTAAACAGTCTGACGCAAATTGAACTGGGCAAGAGCGCGGATGCCGCGCTGAATGGCGACATTACCGCCGTGAAGTTTTACAATCACGCGCTTTTGGAAGAAGAAGCAGCCAATGTAACTCAGTTTACGACCGGCCGGCTTCCGAAAACGGGCTATCGAACGAGCATTCTTTCCCTCGTTCAGCCAGGCGACTACGGGTCCGGATACTACCGCATTCCCTGTCTGGTACGCACAAACAGCGGCGTCCTGGTGACCGCAGCCGACAAGCGCAACGATACCCAGATGGACCAGTACAACATCGACACTATCGTTCGCCGCCGGGTAGGCGGCGAGTGGAAAGAAGGCCAGGTCATCATCGACATGCCGGATATTGAAGGAACCGGCAGCGAACAGAAAGACTCCAATACGATCGATGCCGAACTGCTCAACGCGACTCTGCCGGACGGTACGAACCGTGTCTTCTGTCTGGTGGACTTCTTCCCGCAGAACATCGCCTGCCTCATGAACGGTTCCGACCTTTCTCTTGGTCACGGCTATATGGAAGTGAACGGCAAGAAGTATCTGAAACTGCTTAACGATGACGAATCCGAAGTGTACACCGTACGCGAAGGCGGTCACATCTTTAACGCTGCCGGCGAAGATACGGGAGCGACCTTCCGGGAAAATTCAGACGGATCGATCGGAAACCGCGACTACGGCTGGCTGACCGGCCCGAATGGCGAAGACTGGGGAAGCTGCTGGATGTACAGCGGCGAAGATAAAGGTCACCTGCATGCGGTCCGCAACCAGCATCTGATGCTTACGTATTCCGATGACGACGGCGAAACGTGGTCTTCGCCAAGACTGATCACCGATCAGGTCAAGGAAGACTGGATGAAGTTTAACGGAACCGGTCCGGGACGCGGCATTCAGCTCGAACACGGCGAACACGCCGGACGCCTTGTCTTCTCGACGTATTCCATCGCCAACAACTTCAACTCGCAGGCCTCCAGCATCATATACTCGGATGACTATGGCGAAACGTGGACACGCGCCCGCTCGCCGCTCGAATGCGCAGGCGCCGACATCAGCAGCGAAACGTCCGTCGGCCAGTATGGTGTAACGACCGAAAACCAGGTCGTTGAACTCAATGACGGTTCCCTGCTCATGTTCATGCGCAACTATTCGGGCAAAGTCAAAATGAGCAAATCCACCGACGGCGGCGAAACGTGGGGAGCAATCACTCAGACGGCGGTTACGGATGTGTATTGTCAGGTTGCCGCGACCCACACGAACTACAACGGCAAGGAATACGTGATTCTCGCCACCGCTCAGGGCCCCGGACGCACGAACGGCGCCACAACCGTGGGCGAAATTCAATCCGACGGAACGATCGACTGGAAAACGCCGAAGCAGTATTCCATCGGCTCCAACCAGTACGGCTGTCTGGAAGTCGTTGACGACGGCGTGATCGGCCTGATTTACGAAGCCGATGATGAAGCCGGCGCGCTGGCCATGCGCTATACCGAGTTTTCCATGGACTATCTGCTCGATGACGACGGACCGGCCGCAACCGTTCCGGCTAAAACGAACATGATCGTGACATGCGATCACAAAAACGGCGATGAAAATCAGGTCAAAGCCGGCGATACGTTTGAAATCACCTTTGAACTGAACGAACCGGTTTTCGTCAGCGGCGAACCAACGTTAAGCCTCACCTTCCAGCCGCTCAATACGCTCCTTCCTGCCGAAGCGCGTCAGGCCGTCTATGTAAGCGGCAACGGCACGAACAAGTTCAAATTCAAATACACAGTATCCGAAAGCGACCGGGCCGGCGAACTGTATACGGAACACATTGTCCGCGATGATCAGGGACAGCCGGCCAGGAGCTACTACGATGTGGAAATGTACACCCGCCGCACAACCTATCTTGGTTCCATCGGCCAGCTGAGTGCGGACTGGACCGATGCATCCCGGGATATCGCCGGCGCCCAAGCCATTGAAGGCGGCATTTCCAGCTGGGGCGATGTGGCCAACGCTACCGACGGCAGGGAAAACACCTTCTGGCATTCCTCCGGGCAGAGCGATGCCTATCTACTCATCGATCTGCAGGATGTCAAAGCCATTAGCGGTCTGCGCTATTTGCCAAGGCCGACAGGAAGTACGAACGGCGATATTACCGAATACGAAATTTCCGTCGGCATGGATCCAGACAGTCTGCGTGTAGTCAAATCCGGAACCTGGACTACGCCCAAGGAATGGAAAGGTACGCTGTTCACACCGGTTTACGCCCGCTATGTCCGACTGCGCGCCATTCGCGGTACCGGCGGATTTGGCAGTGCGGCCGAAGTTCGCATTCTTGCAGCCGGCGACGACGAAACTGCCCTCTTTACGGACAATTTACAAACCGCGATGGCAAAAGCCAGTTCGCTGCTTGAAGGCGATATGTCTTCTTTCCATAACAAATCGAGTGCGCAGGACGCTCTCGAAACCGCAGTAGAAGCAGGCTGGGCTGCCCTTCGCGACTACCAGTCGCAAGAGGCGATCGACGATGCGACAGACGCTATTCATTCCTTGCTGCTCGATCTGCGCAAGCTTCCCGATCCGGACACCCTGCCCGAATAACTGCTCTCTTTCTTTTCACCATTTTTCAGCTGTGCTGCCTGGCCAGTACGGCCGTAAAGGACAGAAAAGCCGGAACAGGCGAAACTGCATAATGCAGTCGCCTCTTCCGGCTTTTTTCTGTGCAGTTCCAGCCAAGTCGCGGACAGCTGGCCAAAACGGCGCACAGAAAGCGCCCGGAACAGAGAAAAGCCAGACTGCAGAAGATCACAGTCTGGCTTGAAAAAGCGAAGAAGGAAGAAGCAGGGTCGAAAACCTGTTTCTTGAACCTGTTTCTTGAACCTGCTTCTAAAACGTACTTCTGAACCTTACTTTGGAAGGTTTGCCGAAGACGGCGTTTTGCGCAGAGCGAGCAGTGCACGGTTGAGCGTGATGCAGGAGGCATCCAGTTTGGCCTGATCGTCTGCTGCATCTTTCGTTTCGAGTGCTTTGGCTTTCAGTGCAGCAATCGTATCCTGCCCGGCTTTGCCGAAGTCTGCCGTCCTGAGCGCATTGGCTTTGGCAAGAATCTGATCGATCAGCGTGTAGTCCAGAACGGCTTTCTTTTCGAGTGCGTTCAGAGCATCGTTCAGCGTTTTGGCCGCCGCATCGAGATCGGCCTGGCTGTTCTTGTCGCTCAGTGCTTTTTTCGCGGCGTTTACTTTCTGATCCAGAGCCGCCCAGTCGGTCGTATCCACATAGCTGTCGCGGTCGAGTTTTTCTGCTCGATCGATTGCGGCGCTCAGTGCTGTGGTATTCAGACTGGCTTTTGTAACCAGCGCATCCATCGCGTCGTTCAGCGCTTTGGCTGCAGCGTCGATTTCGTCCTGGCTGTTCTTATTTTCCAGAGCGGTTCTGGCGCTGGCGAGCGTTTCATCAAACGCATCCCAGTCGGTTGCGCCGATGTAATCGCTGCGCGTCAGCTTGTCCGCCGAAACAATCGCTGTGCTCAGCGCATCCACATTCAGGCTGGATTTAGCTACAAGGCCTTCGATCGCCTGCTCGAGACGGGCTTTTGCAGCATTGATATCGGTCTGTGTGCTCAGGGCATCACGGCCGGCGACAACTTCGTCGAGAACGGCCTTGAAGGCTGCCCACGAAGCTGGCGTGTAGTCCGCTTCATTTTTTGCCTGGGCAATCTGAATCTGGGCATCGAGAGCTGTAAAGGAAAGTTTAGCGGAAGCCTTGAGATCTTCCAGCGTCCAGTTGGTCGCGCTGCGGATGCTCATCTTGCCGTCCTTGCCAATTTCGACAGGCAGCCATACGTAGCCGGATGTGCCCAGAGAGCTTCTGGTCCAGCGGTCGCCCATGTAAATGAACTTGCCATTTTCCGGATCTACCGGGATGAAGCAGGTGGATTGCGTATGGAATGTTGTCTTGGACGTGTCATTGACACAAGGATCGCCGACGACGGTCCATGGGCCGAGCGGATGATCCGCCATGGCGTACTGCGCCTGGTTTGGATCCCAGCCGGTGCATCCGGACGTCATCAGATAGTACTTGCCATCGTATTTGAACATGGCCGGAGCTTCGCGGGAAGAATTGATGAAGTTGCGGGTGTAATCGGTAGCGGCGACTTCTTCTGCCGACAGTCCGGTTCCGTCCACGCCGCCTGTGCGATCCTTCGCCAGTCCGGTGTAGGCGTCATTGAGGCGGGCGATATACATCGTCGCGTTCATATCCGAGGAGTAAATCACATACGCCGTTCCGTCCTCGTCCTGGAACAGGTTCATATCGCGGACTGCACCGCCGGTACCGTCAGATCCATGATCGGATACATGTTCCGCCGCGTAGAGACGGACGGTGGAAACGAGCTTGAACGGACCTGTAGCGCTGTCGGAAACCGCAATGCCGGCGCGGGCACGGCCGTAGCTTCCGCCGCTGGACGGGGTACGTCCATCCGAGTGGAACCACATGACATACTTGCCGGTATCTTCGTTATAAATGACTTTCGGACGTTCCATGACGCTGCGGTCGTTGGCGAGATTCCAGTAGGTTTCTTCCGCCTTGTTTTCGTACTGCGGATCGTCTGGTTCTTGATCTCCGTAGTCGCCATAGAGGGCGCTGAAATACGGATCGGTTTCGAAGATGGAGTAATCGGCTTTGTAGCCTTCATTCTGATCTTTTCCGTAGTCTTCGCTGCTCACCGGAACGGTACGGAGGACAACGCCTTCGTCGGTCCAGTTGTACAGGTCATCGGACGTGTACAGATGAACACCGGCCATCGGGGTATAGCCGCTTGCACGGTCTTCGCCGTACCACGCCCATTTTTCCTGGCCGTCGATCTTCAGTTTCTGGACCTGACCGCCGTGAGCCTGAATGTAATTGCCGTTGTTGTCGACCCAGGCGCGGTTCGAATCGCCGCCAAAGGACGTGTAGGTGAAGGTTTCCTTCAAGCTGTCGTAGGCTTTTTCCATCGCCCGGTACATATCGCGCAGTTCTTCCTGCGTCGCGCCTTCTTTGGTGATGAGCGCCTGCGCTTCAGCTTTTTGGGCGTTGTAGGCGTCGAGGCTGTCCTTGCCGAAGGTGCGATCGGTCATGTCTTCTGCCTGTTTTGCGAGCAGAGCGGAAAGGGTTTCGCTGGTCCATTCCGGAGTTGCCTTGACGATGACATAGCTGATCAGCGGGTCGGCGTACTGGCTCGTGCGGTTCGGGTTATGAACGAATACATTGAGTTCGCCGTCATTTACGGTAACGTCCCAGGTCTGTTCAACGAGCTGACCCTTGGTCAGGGTAAGACCCGATTTTACCGTCTGATCTTCGAGAACGACATCGACTGGACGGGTATCCCACGGGTTTTTGAAGCCGAGAGTGACGGTGTAATCGTCATTGACGCGCTCTGGAAGTTCAAAGCTGAATTTGAAGCCGGACTCTCCGCTGACGTAGTCGATCGAATCGCTGGTGTACAGATAGCTGTCTTCAAGCGAGGTGGAATTGCCGCCGGCGGCCGAAATGGAATGTACGCCGTCTTCCTCGAGACCCCATTTGAGACCGGTCAGCGTATCGGTTTTCAGCTTCTGGGAAACCGAAGACTGATACAGACCGCGCTTGATATTGGACGGAGTTACGGACGGATCCGTAGTTCCGGCGTTGAAGACGTAAAGAATGCCGTCGTTGGCCTGAATTTCCTGTTCGGTCCAGGTTTTCGCCGGGTTGGTGATGTCCTGAATCTTGTCGGTAAGCGATTTGGTCAGATCGTCTACACCCTTCTGCGTCGTTTCCGGATTGCGCAGCGCATCGAGAGCGGACTGATGCAGATCGCCAAGCACCTTGATGTCCGCTGCCGAAGCCTTGCTCAGATCGAGTCCCTTGATCGCATTGACCGCATCCTGCAGAGCGTCGGTATCGAGCACTTTCGAAATTTCGATGAAAGCGAGCGTCGGGTCGGGCTGGCCGGACTGCTTTCTAATGACAAGAATCGAATCACTGTCGCCGGAAACTGTGGCCCGACCGGTGAAGGTATTCCAGTTGTTGCCGCCGTTCCAGGTGTTGGACGAACCGAGTTTTGTTTCGGTATCGCCCTGCTTCATATAAATATCCATCTTTCGGCTGGACGTTGAATCTTTCCACCATTCCTTAAAGCCAAGGCGGATCGAATACGTGCCGGCTTTGAGCGGGAACGCGTACTGAATGGCCTGATTGTTATAGGCGTACCAGCCGGAATCGTAGCTGTCATTCACGCTTGAGCTGCTGTGTTTGCCAAGATCCTCGACGTAGCCCCATATCTTTCCGTTTTCCGGATCATATTTCTGATCATAAGTCTCGTTGAGGATATGGCTGGTTTCTACGGCTTTGGAATAGCGCGGGGAGCCGGCGTTGTTGCAGTCGACTACCCAGGAAAGCAGCGGAGAAACCGTTTCGATTTTGCAGGAAGCTTTGATCGCTGTGCCGCTGACGGTGCCTTCGAGCGTTCCGTTCGAGCTGAGAGACTTGCCTTCGGTATCCCATACGACGGTTTCTTCCGTCGTTGTATCGTCAGACCAGTTTGCCGAAACGGTCTGCGGCAGACGGGCATCAAAGCCGGACGGTGTATATACGGTCACGGAATCGAGACCGAGAATCGTCGCGCCGACGGGTGTTACACGCACGCCGCATTTGGCCATGAGGCCGCCGTCTTCTGTGACGGCACGGATAGTCGTTCCGCCTTTGGCTACAGCTGTGATTTTTCCGTTTTCATCGACGGTTGCAGCGGCCGGGTTCGACGAAGTGAAGGTGACCTTTTTATTGGTCGCATTTTCCGGTGTGATCGTCACCTGCAAAGAATACGTATCGCCCGGATGGAGATCGAGTTCATCCTTGTCGAGAGCAATGCCGGTCACTTCCGGTGTCTCCGGCGTAGAGGCGAACACGAGTTTTACACCCTGGTCATTGGACGATTCGTTCGATCCAATGTGCAGGCGGGTACCGTTTTTCGTTGCGATCGCAAACGTGATTTCTGCGACATCCAGATTTTTCTCGAGATACTTCTGAATCAGTGTGCCGACCGGGATACGAACTTCCGTATCCGTATCATCCACCGAGAACGTTTCTGATTCGGCTTTGCCAAGATCCTGGTCTACCGCCGGCTGGTTGTACCATGTCACGGCGTTTTCTACGGAGGTGCTTCCGCCGCCGTTATCGGTTCCATCGCCGGCGACCCAGTTCGAGTCCGCCACAGCCGCCTGCAGCACTTCTTCTGTGGCGCTTCCTGCATGTTTGGACTGATAAATGATCGAAAGATCCGCATCGATCCTGGAAAGATCGGAAGGCAGAGTGTTTTGATCTAACGCATAGCGAACGAAAGCAATTTTGCAGTCGTAATCGGAATTGGGTCGTTCGCCTTCGCCAAGCAGGCCCTGCGAAGCGTTGCCCTGAACCTGAAGGAAGGCTTCGGAACCATAGTTCTTTCCGGCTTCCTCACCCCAGGACTGAATATGGGTATCCGACTGAGCCGCAAGACCTTTGCGGTTTGTCGAAGCCGGGGTATATTCATCGGTTTTCGCAAATTCAGCGAGCGCTTTTCCGTTGTAGGGAATAACGATAACCTTGCTTCCGTGTTCATCGTTGCCGCGGTCATCGTCCTTTTCAGAGTCAATAACGGCCAGCGTCATGGCTTTGAGCGTCCCATCTTCAATGTAGACGCCCGGACGTTCCAGTTTGGTCCAGGAGTTTTTCGTTCCATCGGTGTACTGCAGATGCTGAGCCATCGTTTCGGCGCTGTAGGCTGTACCCGTATGCAGAGTCCAGTCCTGAACGCCGTCGTAGCTCGTCAGATAGTAGGCATACTTTTCCTGCCAGTTGTTTACAACAATGTGATACATGCCGTCGGAATACCAGAGAACCGGGTCTTCCAGCGCGCTCGTGTTCATTCCCGGAATGTCCCACCACAGTTTCTGACGCTGCGTCGTCCAAGGACCGCGTACCGAAGCAGCAGTGGCAATATCTCCGTCACGGCCGGTCGCCAGATACGTGCCGTCCGGACGCTGGGTAATGGTAACGTTGCTCAGACGGAACTTGCCGTCGGTCTCCATGATTCCGACGTGTTCCCATGGTCCGTCGGGCGATTTGGAAATATGAATGGATCCGTTCATCTGATCGCCGTGCAGACCGGTATCGCTGACGGAAATCGCGTAGCGATAGCCTTCCTTATAGGCTGGATCCGTTTTGGAAATTTCAAAAGCGAAGACGTTATGACCGGCGCCTTCGTAGTAATCCGGCCAGAGCATGCCCTGATCGGTATACGGGCCTTCCAGATTGTCGCTGGTCGCATAGACCGCTACTGATCCGCCCCAGCCGCTGTGGCCGTTGGCCTGATCCCAGCGGGAGGCGAACATGTAGTATTTATCCTTGCCCGTTTCGGCATCCGTTCCCTTAAGGATGGTGCCGTCCCAGTAGCAGTAGTTCGCCAGGGTGCGGTCTTCCAGACCGTTGTCCTGGTCGCGTTTTCCGACCAGAGGAACGCCCCAGACATCGTCTTTAAGTTCGCTCAGAATGGTCATCGGCATGAAGCCGTCGACAAATGAGGCCATTTTTGTCGTTTCCTGCGAACCGTCGTCGGATGCGTCATTTTGCGCGGGAGCGGGGGAACTCTGCGCAAGAATCGACATCGGCGTACCAGCCATCAGCAGTGCAGCCAGCAGACAGCTCGTTCCTTTTCGAAAAGATTTGTGCATAAATTTCCTTTCCTTATGGTGATGCGGTCGTGTCCTGACCCTCCCGTGCTGCCAAAACCTGGTTTCGATTCCGGCAGGACAGACGGCAGGACAGACTTTCTCAGTTTTACTAAAACCGCTGTACCTTTACGCTATTCCGAAAGCGCTTTCGGATCAAGTCGCATTTTTCGTCGAATTCGAAAACGCGTGTGTTTTTCTGTAAATTGGGCAAAAAGCAAAAATGCACAGGGTAAAAATCGATCACAACCTTTATGTATCGCACAAAAAGGACAAATTTATCCCTTCTCTTTTCGCGCGGCGATCCCGACATCTCTTTTGGCATCGACTAAAAACCCAGTAAATCAGCAGGTAGAATATGGTAAACAATCCCAGAGGCGCATGGAAAAAGGCGGCTCGTTTCTGTTCGAAAACAGAGGCGAGCCGCCTGAATTTCTGGAAAGCGAAATAAAGCAGAATAGGAAATCTATGGAGAACAGGAATTCCGGCCAAACGATCTGAGCTATGTCCTTATTCCAAAGCCTTGCCGTGCGGACGATCCCAGTAGCCGTAGCGCGGATTCATCTTCCACAAATACCAGAAGGCGACAATGGCGGACAGGCCTTCCGCAACCGGCGATGCCACCCATACACCCTCAAGCTTGAAGAGAAACGGAAGTCCGAGAATGCAGGCCGTCTGAAAGAAGAACGTACGCGTCAGCGAAAGAATCGCAGAAACGACTCCGTTATTGAGAGACGTGAAGAAGCCCGACATCAAAATGTTGAAACCCGTAAACAGGAAGCTGAACGCGTAAATGCGAATCGCGTGAATCGTCAGATTCATCAGCGTCGGCGAATAGGAAACGAAAACCATGCTCAGCTGGCGGGCGAACACTTCTGCGCCTGCAAAAACGAGCAGACTGCCGACGATCGTGATTTTCATGGAAATGCCCAGCAGGTTTTTGAGTTCCTTATGATTTTGCGCCCCGTACTGATAACCGATGCAGGGACCAACGGACATCGTGCAGCCGAAGAAGACGGCAGTACAAAGAAACGTGATGTACTGAATGACGCCATACGCGTTGACGCCGTCCGATCCGATCAGCCGCATCAGCTGCCCGTTATACAGCATGAGTACAAAGGAAGCCGAAAGGTTGGTGACCATTTCGCTCATTCCGTTAAAGCACGACTGCCCAAGCGCCTTCAAGCGCCAGGAAAAGCGGACGAAATGAATCGGCGCTTCCTTATGCCGGAAAAACCAGATCAGCGGAATGATGGAACTGGTAATCCAGTTGATCGCCGTAGCCGCCGCGGCGCCGAAAATGCCCATGTGTCCCCAGCCGATCAGGGCAAAATCCAGAACCATGTTGGAAATGCCGCCAAACAGCGTAATCGCCAGTCCCAGTTTCTGCTTGCCCGCCGTTACGAGGAAAGACTGAAACGACGTATGGAGAAAGAAGAACGCCTGAACGGCAATAAGCGGAGCCCCATACAAAATACAGTCGGCCATCAGCTCATCGGTCGCACCCAGAAGGCGGCTGATCGGTTCCAGAAAGACCAGGGTAACGACCGCAACCACAATGCCGACCAGCACTTCAAATACGATCAGCATCGAAAAGTATTCACACGCCAGCTGCTGCTTGCCCTCGCCAAGCGTCTTGGAGATGAGCGCGTTGCCACCGCTGCCGATCATGAAGCCAAACGCACCAAGCATCCCGACCGCCGGCCAGATCAGGTTGAGGGAGGAAAAGGCCTGATCGCCGACCAGGTTGGAAACCGCCAGACCATCCACAATGGTATACAGCGAAGTAAACACCATCATCACCATGCTCGGTAAAGCAAACCGTAAAATCTTCGGCAAGGTAAAGTGATCCGCAATTGTCATTTTCATCCTCTGTCCCCTCCTTCTTTCCGGCTCGATGCATCGAAGCAGAATGCCCGATCGAGCCTTATCTTTCGGATTTTTTAATCTTTTTTGCGCGTGGCTATATTTATAGCATGCATAAAAATTCTCTTCAACTCCCGCATTCCGACCGACTGTCTCTGTCCTGCAGGTTGCGCACCGCAAAAAAGCACCTGGATTTCCAGGTGCTTAAAGACGTTCTTTCTGTTTATTCATTCCCTCTCCGCGTGTCTTAACGGAAAAGGCCCGACTCGGCAATCCGCCGCGCAGCTTCCTTTACTTCCTCATCCGAACGAACGAGGGCGAAACGCACGAAGCGCTCCCCTTCCTTGCCAAAGCTGGTTCCCGCATTGACCAGAACGCCCGTCTGTTCCAGAAGAACGTTCAGGAATTCGGAAGAATCCACATAGCGATCCGGAATGGGTGCCCAGACAAACATCGTCGATTTCACGGGATCGATGGCCCAGCCCGCTTTGCCAAATTCGTCGATGAGCAGTTCGGCCCGGCGCTTGTATTCCGCGCAGACTTGCCGCGAGAAATCCCCGGACTGTTTCAGAGCCGCAATGGCGCCCTGATGAATCGGCGCAAAGCTCTGAAAATCGATGGTGTTAAGCAGCTTGGCGTACGGTTCGATCAGATCCTTATTGCCGACCATGACCGCCATGCGCGCGCCGCCCATCGAATAGGCTTTGGAAAAGGAATTCAGTTCAATGCCGATTTCCATGGCTCCGGGATACGCCAGAAAGCTTTTGCCCGGTTCGCCGTCAAAAATCAGTTCGCTATAGGCGTTGTCGTGGACCACGATGATGTCGTTGCGGGTGGCAAAATCGACCAGCTTCTCATAAAAGGCGTCGTTGGCGACGGCACCGGTCGGATTGTTTGGATAGGAAACGACCATCATGCGCGCCCGCTTTGCGACATCCTGCGGGATCGCGTCAAAATCGATCAGATAATCGTTTTCCCGTTTCATCGGCATGTAGTACACGTCCGCACCGGCAAGAGAAGGCGCGGTACGGTAAATCGGGTAGCAGGGATCCGGAAGCAAAACCAGATCGCCCGGATCGCATAACGCCATCGGGATATGACTAAGCGCTTCCTGGCTGCCTTTCAGCGGGAAAATTTCTTCCGCTTCCAGCGAAACGCCATAGCGGCTGGCATACCATTCCTGCACGGCTTCAAGCAGATCGGCACGGGGCGAGAGCGAATACTGATAATTGTCATCGTCCAGGCACGCGTTCGCGATGGCCTGCTTTACCGCGTCGCAGGGCGGAATATTGGAAGATCCGATCGAAAAATCTATGACGGAATTTCCCGTTCTTGCCGTATAGGCTTCCTTAGCCGCAAACAGATCCGAAAACGACGGAGCGCTGATCTCTTTTACGCGGCGTGCTCCATATTTCATAGACATATCCTCCACTTTGAAAACTCATTATAAAGAGTTTGCCTCCCGCCGGCGTCGGCCCGGCGGGAATTTCTCCAAATTTCGCCCCATCCCGCTCAAAAACTCCCTGGAAAAAGCGTTTTCGATCTGTGTTCCGTTCGGCCTTTCGACTCTGTCTTTTGACGTCGTCTGAACTCTGTATGTGTAAAACGAGAACCGAAAGCTGCTGGCAGAGAACAGGATGCAAAGCATCGGAAACCGAGAACGGGCGCGCAGGGCGAATGTACAAAGACCGGCTAAAACTTTGTGTTCAGCTTTCCGTTGACCATCGTGCCCAGTACCTCTGGACGGCTTGTCTCGGTCCATTCCTGATCCAGGAACGTCAGATCGGCCAGAAAACCCGGTTCGATTTTTCCCAGCTCGTTTTCCTGATGGGACATGTAGGCGCTTTCTTCGGTTACGGCCGATCGAATTTCGTCCATCGTCAGCGCATCGGGCATATGCAGGGCCCAATAGGCATTTTCAAACACATCGCAGTCTTCAATCGGGCAGTCGGTCCCCATGGACAGGTGCGTACCGCGCTTGAGCGTTCCAAACGCGTAGCTGGTCGCAGCCTTTTCTTTTCCGACCCGCGATTCAACGACCGCCTGATCCGCTTTCCAGAATACCGGCTGCGCGTAAACGCAGATGTGCTGGTCGATCAGCCGCTGTACCAGATCGGCATCAGTAATCTGCACGTGCAAAATGCCCCAGCGAAGCGTATTTTCGGCATCCTGATAGCGCGCAAAGACATCGAGAATCTGGCGAATGGCCTGATCGCCGATCGCATGAAAGACAACCGGCCGGTCCAGTTCCTTGCACGAACGGACGAAGGCGTCCATCGCGGCTTCATCCATCGTACGGATGCCGCGATTGCCCGGATCGTCCGCATAGTCTTCCTGCATCCAGGCCGTTCGTCCGCCCAGCGCTCCATCCGCGAAGCCCTTGAACGGACCGTACGTATGCGTCGGAGTGCGGTACGCTTCAAACGCGTCCATGAATTCGCGCATTTCTTTTGGATCGGTGATGTTGACCTGATGATGAATCCGGATTTTTTCGGACGCTTTTTTATAGAGCGGCAGGCGGCGTCTCCAGTTTCCGCTTTTCAAATCCGCCGGCTGCACCGCGGTCAGCCCCTTTTCCAGGCAGTGATCGACGGCTGCGTTGAGCTGTTCTTCTTCGTTTTCTTCGAGCAGCTTCATAAAAGGGAGGCAATCGTCCTCGCTGAAAATGCCGTCTTCTTTCCAGCAGCCGGCTTTTTGCATCGCCGCGCTGTTGGCCGTAAGAATGTGTGTACAGGAGCGTTCGATGACAATCGGTATGTCGGCGCTGACGGCGTCGAGATCCGTTCGGGTCGGCATCCGTTTTTCGTTCAGATCTTCCTGATTCCAGCCCATGCCATGGACGACCTGCTCGCTTTTGTCGATCTGCTCCTGAACGAGCGTCTGAATGTCCTTCATGCTTCTCGCGTTCTGGAGCGGCGCGCAGCTGAGTGCCTGTCCGGTCATGATCAGATGAAGGTGCGAATCATGAAATCCCGGATAAATCCAGGCGCCTTTTGCATCCACACACTCATCCGACTCGTTTTGAAGGGTCTCCAGGGTTCCCGTTTTCTCGATTCGCGCATCATTGATCAGCAGCGCCGTATCGTCTGGATGCGCGTAAATGTGCGCATTGAACAGTAAAGTTTTCATTTGGCTTCTCCCATTTTCAAAAGAAGAGACTGTCTCTCTTTCCTGAAGGTTTCTGTCGTATTTCGATCGTTCTTTTCGAATTTTATATATAGAAAAGCCGGAATGGGCATCCGGCTTTTTTTCAGTATGAGTTTTTATCGTGAACTGGGCGAAAAATTACTCTTCGATCGTTACGTACTTGTAAACGAACGGTACGCCAACTGGGTTGTCGACGAGGTTTTTCACTTTCGGGTTCAGCAGATCGGATGCACCGGTCTGGAATACAGGGCCTACAGCCACGTCGTCCATGGCGATCTTTTCTGCTTCTTTCAGCAGTTCCCAGCGCTCTTCAGCCGATGCAGCGCTTGCGGCTTCATCGAGCTTATCGGAATAAGCGGTGTTCGGGTATTTACCGAAGTTGAAGGATCCGCCTGGGAGCAGAACGTTCAGATATGTAGTCGGGTCTGCGTAGTCCGGGCCCCAGCGGGTGAGAACGATGTCAAAGTCGCCGTTCTGCTGGGTTTTCAGACGGGCGTTCTTTTCCTGCTGAATCATTTCGATGTTCAGACCATCGAGTTTTGCGAATTCGGACTGGATGAATTCAGCGGCTGGTTTAGCAGGATCGCTTGGCTCAAACAGGAAACGCAGGCTGATGGTGTCCTTGCCGAGTTCCTTTTTCGCCTGATCAAACAGTTTCTGCGCTTCTGCAAGGTTGTCTTCGTAATCGCCGGCGAAGTAGGCTTCAGCGGTTTCACGATAGTCCTTGCCGTCTGGTCCGTTGGCCAGTGCTTTGGTTACAAAACCTTCAGCTGGGATGGATCCGTCTTTGAGGATTTCATCGGTCAGGTTGGTTTTGTCGACAACGAGAGTCAGCGCCTTGCGCAGGTTTTCGTTGGCGAGATCTTCGTTTTCAAAGTTGTACTGGAGGTACCAGAGGAAGCTTCCCAGTACAGAAGTGAAGGCTTCGTCGTCTTTGTATTTATCAACGAGCGAAGAGTTCAGACGGGCATAGTCTGCCGATCCGTTTTCGTAAGTCAGTGCGGCGGTCGATGGATCTGGAACAACGGAAATGTTGATTTCATCGAGGGCGACATCGTCAGCGCCCCAGTATTTCTGGTTCTTGACGAATTTGAGGGAGTTGCCCTTGGTCCAGTTTTCGAGTTCGAACGGACCGCAGAACAGCAGATTTTCCGGAGACAGACCGTACTGGTCGCCCTGTTCTTCTGCGAATTTCTGGTTGATGGGGTAGAACGGAGGGAATGTGGTCAGCGATACAAAATACGGAGTTTTACGGCTGAGCGTAACTTCGAGTGTCTTGTCGTCTTTTGCGGTAACTGCGATTTCATCTTTCTTTTCCGGGTCGCCCATGGCTTCATCTGCACCTTTGATGCAGGCGCCATCCGTTGTGAAGAGGTACGCATAGTCCGCTGTCGGGTCGGTAATGGTATCTTTCCATGCGTATTCGAAATCCGCCGCGGTAACGGGATCGCCGTTGGACCATTCGGCATCACGCAGATGGAAGGTATACGTCAGTTCATCGTCCGATACGTCGTAGCTTTCGGCAAGAGCCGGGACGATGTTGTGTTCAGGATCAGTGGTTTCCAGACCTTCGATAACCATGTTGATGGCTTCAAAGGACGTACCGTCGGTTGCCAGGGAGGAATCCATGGTAATGACATCGTTTTCCTTGATCAGGTTAAGAACCTGGGAACCAGTGGAAGATCCCGATGTGTTGCTCTGGTCTGTGCCGCCAGCTGGTGCGCTGGAGCAGGCCGCCATGGAAACAGCAGCCAGTGCGACTACGGACCCTTTTACAATCTTGTTCATAAAGAGTTCCTTTCTTCTTTTCCACCATTATACGAATCGCAATTCAAATAACGGTTGGATTTGGGAAAACCGAAAGGAATGATTTAAATGTGTTCGCTTTTAACCGGAAATTGATTTTTTCTCCTTCCGCTGTCGCTTTGCTTCAACAATCTGGTTAGCTATTTTTCAAAAACGAGGGCGCGCTTCCTCCACGCGACGCCCGCTGCCGTTCAAAACCGGATTCAGTCAGGAGAGAAAGGTAAAAACCGGTCGGAAAAGCCGCCCTACTCGTATGTGGCTCCGCTGGACACAAACGTCTGCTTTACAGTGTCAAACAGCCCTTTGTCCGTCAGACGAAGTTCCGGAATTACCGGCAGAGCCAGGAAGGCCAGACTGGTAAACGGGTCTACGCCTTTTTCAATGCCCATGGACTGTGCGAGCGCAATCAGACGATTCTGCTTCTCGACAATTTCTTCGGGTGCGGCTTCGCTCATCAGGCCGCCGACTTCCAGCGGCAGAGCCGCCTGAACGCGTCCATGAGAAGCCAGCGCATAGCCGCCGTTCATCTCGGTCAGGGCGTTAATCGCGCAGGCCAGATCTTCGCGGTTATCCCCGATCGCGATGACATTGTGCGCGTCATGCGCAAACGAGGAAGCGATGGCCCCGCCTTTCAGACCGAACCCTTTGACCAGACAGCTTTGAACAGCACCGGTTTTTCCATAGCGTTCGCAAAGAACGAGCTGACTGATGCCCGGCATGGCCAGCGGATCTTCTCCATCTTCGACGTACATCGTTCCATCGCGCGTGAGCAGTTCGCCTGGAATGAGTTCAATCCGGTGCAGATCGCCCGAGAATACCGGCAGATCGTCCGCCTGGAACGTCGGCAGATGCACGCTGTGATACAGCGGCGCAAAGCGTTTCCGCCGCTCTGCTTCGGTTTTCGCGTTTTCTGAAGACGACATGGCTTTGGTGAATTCCTCTTCGATCTGCGCGTACGGCTTTCCGTTTTTGTACACATCGATAATTTCAAAGTCTTTCAGATCCTTGACGATGACCAGATCCGCCAGATAGCCGGGAGCCACGGCTCCATGTTCTTTCAGTCCAAAATGGCGGGCGCTCTGAATGGTCGCCATGCAGACGGCTTCGATCGGGTCGGCCCCGACATCCACGGCCTTTTTCAGGCACCAGTCGATATGACCGCGCGTTTCGATTTCTTCGAGATGCTTGTCATCGGTACAGAACGAGCAGTTTTCCAGCGATACGCCTTTTTCGATCAGGCCCTGCAGGATGGCTTCGAGATTTTGCGCGCCCGATCCTTCCCGCAAAAACAGATGCAGACCGGCTTCCAGCTTTTCGATCGCCTCGTCGGCATTGACCGCTTCGTGATCACTCGTAATGCCCGCCAGCCGATACGCCATCAGATCACGGCCATGAACGCCGGGCGCATGCCCGTCGATGGGCCGGCTTTCAAACGTTTCCAGAATTTCCAGCATGCACTTATCTCCGTTCAGCACATCGTGAAAACGCATCACTTCGCCCAGGCCAAACACCTGATGATTTTTCACATACGGTTCCATATCCCGGGCCATAAAATCGCCGGCGCCGTTCGTTTCAAAACCGGTGGAGGGAACGGAAGAGGGCATCATCACATAAATATCGAGCGGAGAGAGCGCGGCTTCTTCGAGCATGTAGTCCAGCCCGGCTTTTCCGCCGGCATTGACGATTTCATGCGGGTCCGCCATCAGCACCGTCGTTCCCCGCTTCAAAAGCGGCAAAGAGACGCGAAGGGGCGAAGCCAGCGTGCTTTCAATATGAATATGGGCATCGATCAGACCCGGCAAAACATACGCGCCGTTCAGATCGTGCTCTTCCTTGCCGGTATACGATCCGATACCCGTAATTTTTCCGTCGTTGATCGCAATATCTTGGGATACGATCGTGTGGGTAAAGACATTGACGATGTTCGCGTTTTTCAGAACCAGATCGCTGTCTTCGAGTCCTCTGGCTTTACGTATCGTTTTCTGCATAAATTCAAGATTCATAAATGGATTCCTTCTTTATCCCCGGACAAAGAGACTGGTTCAGCGTGTTTCGAATCGTCTCGACCGCTTCAGGCCGATCCGTTTTTCGTGGACATTCTTTCCGGGGACAGAATTTTGTATTTCGTTTTCAAAGCGCCGATCTCGCCGGCCTGTTATGGAGCCGCTTTGGGGATCGGTTTGAGAAAGTATACCTTTGTCCTGCATAAAATTATAAGAATCTGGTCGAGAAACTATCCTTAGAAGACATTTTCATTTTTCATCGCCTGGGCGCCTGGCCAGATCTGCCCATCAAAAAAGAGCGCGTTTCCTGTTCTGGAAACGGCGCTCCTGCTTCTGCATTGGGTCATGAAAAGACCGGCTTTGGGCGATCGATCTGGCCTGTTCGATTGGACCATACGGCTAGCGGATATTCTGTCTGACCTTTTCGTTTCTTCAGTCTTTGAACTTGTCCGCATCCAGCATGCGGATGACTCTGGCCGGACTGCCGACAACAACGGCGTAATCGGGCACATCCCGGTTGACCAGCGAATTGGCACCGACGACGGCGTATTTTCCGACGGTAACGCCGGGAAGAATCGTCGCATTGGCGCCGATCCAGGCGCCTTTTTTGATGCGGATATCCGCGACGGTCAAAATATCGCGTTCATAAAAATCATGATTGTTTGTGATCAGCGCGCAGTTGAGCGCAATGCGCACATCGTCTTCAATCGTGATCTGGCCCGCACTCATGCACTTGCAGAAGGGCATGATGGAACAGTGCTTTCCGATATGAATATTGGATGCGAGATTGCAGTAAAACGGCGGACGAACGCGCGTACCTTCTCCTAAATCCGGCAGCAGTTCGTGCAGCAGCGCTTTATACTCCGCGCTTTCGGGCATGACTTGTCCCATTTCAAAAATCAGCCGGTCGGTACGTTCCCCTTCCGCCTTTCGAGCGGGATTGGGCTGGCGCAGATCCAGTTCTGTAAATTCAAACATGTTGGGTTTCTCCTTGTTCTGTATCGGTCCGGGCCAAAGTCAGAGCGGGCCGTTTTTCAGCTTTGATTGTATTTCCTCAGATTCGATCCGCCCTCTGGCGTGCATAGGACGGATGATACAGACCGCTCGGCGCATAAAATTCATCGCCGACATACGTAAAGCCAAGCTTTGTAAGAGCGCGCGCGGATTTTTTATTTTCCGGGCGATAGCCCGCAAACAGAGAATCGGCATTCAGCGTCAAAAACGCATACGCAATCACGGCCTGCGCAGCTTCCACGGCATAGCCGCGTCCCCAAAACGCGGGAAGCAGATGAAAGCCCAGCTCATACTCTCCGGCTTTTGTTCCATGCGGCCGCAGTCCATAGCATCCGACAAACTCGCCGGAAGCACACTCAAAAAGCGGCCAGTACTGCACGCCATATTCTTTATCGTTTTCGATTTCCAGAGCCAGCCGGGCGGCGATTTCGTCTTCGTCAAAGCAGCCGCCTGCGCAAATCCAGCGAGTAACCTGTTCATTGCCCCACAGCCGGCGCGCCAGAGCCAGATCCGACGGCGTCCATTTTGAAAATTCGAGCCGTTTCGTTTTAAAAAAATACATTCCGTCCATTTCCATAATCTCCGTTTTGAGCTTCCGTATTGTTTCCTTCTGTCCGTTTTCTCCGTTCCTTTTCTTTGTAAAATGTACCGCTCGTTCAACGCCGCAAACCTGTTGTGCTGCAAAAAGGTAAGCGTCAAATAAAAGACGGGTATTTTCTCGACCGCCTCCTTGGGATAATT
>NZ_CAPAEZ010000040.1:0-22433 GCF_948576815.1 uncultured Allobaculum sp. | reverse complement strand
AAACGCCTTAAAATTTCGGGCGCCTTCTGGGCAAAGAAAAAGCCGGCGGCTGAAGCAGCGCCGGCTTTGAAAGGAGCGGGGTGCAAAATGACAGAAGAAGCAGAAAGTATCGAAGAAACGGCCCAGGGTGAAGAAGAGCGGAACGATCCGCTTCAAGATGAACGGACGGCTTTTTTGCCTGGGTCTGCGCGGGTCGATGCGACGCTTTTCGCACAGCCGTCTTCAGCATGAATTTCCTTTCGGATCTGCATCCAGTCCACATGATGGGAGCAGTGCGCGCAGTCTCCGCTGCAGGATGTCTTCTTTTGATGAAGTGCGCACCAGAGTATACAGAATACGATGGCGCCCAATCCAAGCGTCACAATCCAGTCGCCAATGGACATCGTGTTTCTCCTTTCCAGTTTTTAATTAAGCAGGAGCGCATCCCGTTTTCCGTCTTGCCTTCAGGGCAGAGGAGGGGATGCGCTTATTCAGCGTTATCGCTTTTCCAGGGCAATTTCCACAGGAAGCGCCCGATTACGCGCCTCATAGCCTTTTCGAAACAGCAGGTAAATCAGCAGCCCAAGAAGGGCAAAAGCGACAAGGCTGAAGACGTTAAAGGCCACTTCGCCGGTGATCAGGCCGCCGATTTGATACACCATCAGCGCGATGGAATAGGCAAAGACGCACATGTAGCCGATCGATGCGAGCGTCCATTTTGTATTGTTCATTTCGCGCTTGATGGCGCCCATGGCCGCAAAGCAGGGGGCGCAGAGCAGGTTGAAAATCATGAAGCTCCAGGCAGCGAGGGCCGAAAAGTCGGCTGCGATCGCCGTCCAGATTTCCATTCCGTTTTCTGCCACGGGCCCGGCGGAGTACAGCACCCCAAACGTATTGACGACTTCTTCCTTGGCAATGAGGCCGGTAAATGTCGCTACCGTGGCTTTCCAGGCCATGTCTCCGATCCAGCCAAGCGGTGCAAAAATCCAGGCGATCGAACGGCCGATGGACGCCAGCAGGGAAACGTTGTTGTCTTCGACCATGACGAACTGTCCGTTCTCAAAGCCAAAGCTCTGTAAAAACCAGAGCACGATCGCCGAAGCAAGAATCAGCGTACCGGCCCGCTTGATGAAGGACCAGCCCCGCTCCCAGGTCGATGAGAAAATATTGCGCAGCGTCGGCATATGGTAAGCCGGTAGTTCCATGACAAACGGCGCCGGTTCTCCCGCAAACGCCTTGAACTTTTTCAGGATGATTCCGGAGCAGACCACGGCGGCGATGCCGATCACAAATGCGCTCACGGCGATCAGAGAACTCTGGCCGAATACCGCCCCCGCAAACAGGGCGATAATCGGCATTTTGGCTGAACAGGGAATGAAGCCGGTCGTCATGATCGTCATCTTCCGGTCCCGGTCTTGTTCAATCGTACGGCTGGCCATAATGCCCGGAACGCCGCATCCCGTCGCAACCAGCATCGGGATAAAGCTTTTTCCAGACAGACCAAACCGCCGAAACAGGCGGTCCATGATGAACGCCACGCGCGCCATGTAGCCGCAGTCTTCAAGAATGGAAAGCAGGAAAAACAGAACGAGAATCTGCGGCACAAAGCCGAGAACCGCGCCGACGCCGCTGATTATTCCATCCTGAATCAGAGAAGCCAGCACTGGATTGACATGCATCCAGACGAGCAGGTTTTCCACGCCATTTGGAATCCATTCTCCAAAAAGAACGTCATTGACCCAGTCGGTTCCCATAGTACCAATGGAAACCGCCGTACTGCCCATCGCAATCGTATAGATGATATACATGATCAAAATGAAAATGGGAAGCGCGAGCCAGCGGTTCGTCACGATCCGGTCGACCCGGTCGGAGAGGGTAAGATCTGATTTCCGGGCTTTTCGCGTAAAGCAGTCTGTAAGAATTCGAGCAATCGCGTCATACCGCTGAGAGGTGATGATCGATTCGCAGTCATCATCCATTGCCGTTTCGATCTCTTTGCGAATGGCCTGAATCTCTGCCGTCTGTACCTTTGAAAGCTTCAGTTCGTTCAGAACGCGTTCATCGTTTTCGAAGACTTTAACCGCATACCAGAAGCGGGTCTGCGTATCCGTTTTCGGGGCAAGAATCGCTTCGATTTTTTCAAGCGCTGCCTGTACATTCGCGCTGTACAGATCGAGAGGTTCGGGCTGGGAAGGCATTTGATGCAGGAGCTTTGCCAGTTCGTCCAGTCCTTCTTTTTTCAGAGCGGAAATGGCGATTACCGGAATGTGCAGCTTTTGGGAAAGCTTCTGCAGATCGAGCGTGTCGCCGTTGGCCCGGACCAGATCGGCCATGTTAACGGCCAGGATTACCGGAATTCCCAGTTCAAGCAGCTGGGTCGTTAAATACAGATTACGTTCGATACTCGTTCCATCGACAATGTTCAGAAGCAGATCCGGCTTTTCCTGAAGCAGGTAGCTTCGCGAGACGACTTCTTCCAGACTGTAGGGGGAAAGGGAATAAATGCCTGGAAGGTCCTGAAGGCGAATGGAAGAATCGTTTCTGAGCGGACCTTCTTTCTTTTCCACCGTTACGCCAGGCCAGTTGCCGGTGTACTGGCGTGCACCGGTGAGCTGGTTGAATAAAGTCGTTTTGCCGCAGTTGGGATTGCCGGCGAGTGCGATTGTCTTCATGCGTTTTTCTCCTTTCCGCGGGCCCTGTCGGAAATTTCCTCGACTTCGATCATGGCTGCATCGGCTTTTCGCAAAGAGAGCTCATAGCCGCGCACATTCAGTTCCATAGGATCGCCAAGGGGCGCCACTTTTCGAATATAGACGGTCACGCCTTTGGTCAGTCCCATGTCCATAATGCGGCGCTTGACGGGTCCCGTTCCGCAAAGACGAACAATGCGAAGCGTATGACCAGGGGCAAATTCATTCAGAGTCATTGGGGGCATTCCTCCATCAGAATGCGTCTGGCCATCGACGCATCGATCGCCAGACGGGTTCCTTTCACTTCTACAATCAGATTTTCTGCGATTTTCTGACGGACGACGAGTTTCGCCTGCGGAAAAAAGCCAAGCTCGGCAAGCCGGGTACGCATTTTTTCGCCGCCTGTGATCTTGGCGATCTGCAGGGGCGTGTCCTTGTCACAAAGGGATAAAGGCATCATGGATTCTCCTTTCAGCTGGGAATTGCAAGAACGTTCGGCAATAGTTAGGTTTAACTAACAGCGTTTAGTATAAGCTAATTGAAATGTACGTCAAACGGAATTTGTCCAGACTAACTATGTTGAATCCAATTGTGCAAACCGTCTGGTGAAAACGGTCCGACTAGACAAAAGAAAAGCTGTCGGAAGAAAGAACTCTTCCGGCAGCTTTTTGCCCGTATGTTCTGTAAGGACGGTGTGGTCAGTCCTTTGATTTCGTTTCAGGCAGTCCGTCTCTGGATCCGCAGGGATCGAGACGTTCTGCAGACTGGTTTGAAGACAAGAAATACGTCCTGGGTGCATTCCATTCTCTGTTCTGTTTTGCCCGACAGAACGAGAGGGAAGAAGGCATTGAATGGGAGGGATTTCTTCGCAAAACGGATGGACGATCGCCGGTCCCTGCTCTGGCTTGCCCTCCACAACAGGAACGCAAGGATCGATGGGTTGTTAAATCGTACCAGTCAAAGGTTTGTTTCTGGCCAATGCCAGATGGCGTAAATCGGATTCGACGAGAAGCTTTGATTACTTAGGAAGCTTTTCGCTGGATGGAGTCTTGCGCAGAGCGAGCATCGCATGGCTGAGTGCGGCTGCTTTTTCGTCTACGGCTTTCTGACTTGTCGGATGCTCCAGAGCGGCATCAGCAGAGGCTTTGGCGCTGCTGAAGGCGTCTTTGCCTGTGGTGCCAAATTCAGAGAGGTCAAGTTCTGCAGCTTTGGTGCAGGCGGCTTGCAGAAGCGTGAGATCGAATGTTTCCAGCTCATCAACGGTTTCAAGTCCAGCGATGGCGGCTCTCAGGTCTGCAGCGGCTTTGTTTACGTTTTCTGCGGTAGCGTACGTGCCGTTGATGGATTCTGCTGCCGCTTTGGCGCTTTCAAAGGCGCTCCAGGTAGCCTCTGTGTAGTTTTCGCTCTTCAGATCTTTTGCGATGTTGAGCTGTGCGTTCAGTGCATTTCTGGCGCTGCTGATTTCGTCGGCCGCAAAGTCGAGCCAGAGAACAACGTTTTCATTGTCGGCATCCGATGTACCAGCAGACAGCGCTTTGAGTTCGTCAGCGCTCAGGGCTTTAGAGAGAACCTTGTTGTTCGAGAAGCCCATTTCCGACTTGCGGTCTGGCTTGTCGGCCATGTAGCCGATGGATGGGGTCAGCACTTCGCTGACGGATACGCTGCCGTTCACATCGACTGGATCGCCGGTGGCGACGCCGTCGATATAGGCGGTCAGAGTCTGGTTCGTACTGTCGTAAACGGCAGAGATTTCATGCCACTTGTTGAAGAAGCTGTCTTCGACATCATCGCCGCTTGCCTGGTACCATTCACCGTCCGTGGACTTCACGTATGTGTGAACCGCGGTACCGGTTTTGCCGGCATTCTGGTAGAAGCGCAGGCAGAAGGTGTTGTCGCCAAGCGAGAAGATGGTGCTGTATTTCTCGCGTTTATTGCTGCCGGATTCCCAGCTCCCGCTTTCGGAAGACTTGAGGGCTTCTGGAACGTAGAGCCAGCTCGAAACGGTAAAGCTGCCGTTTGCGATGGCGTTCTGAACTTTCTTGTTTGGATCCTTGAGATCCATGCCGCCGATCATGACGGTCTTGCCGTCCATTTCGTCGAGTTCTGCGGTGTGGTTGAGCGGTGTATCCAGATCGTTTGGACCAAGGTCATCGGCCACAGTGGAGGACTGAGAATGGATGGTGATGGATTTCTGTGCGGACAGATCGGTGCCGTTAATCTTGCTGGCCTTGACGATCAGCACGGTACCGTCATCCAGTTTGTTTGCGGTCAGAAGCTGTGCGTTCGCGCCTGTACCGGAAACGAGTGCGCCGCTGATTTCCTTGCCGCTTTCGTCGGTAACGGTCCAGTCGGCAGAGAAGATTTTCGCGTCAGCCGGAGTAACCGACAGAGTGAAGTCCATGGAATTGCCGGCGTCGAGGGTATCGGCATCGGAATTCAGGGCTGCTGCGGTAATGGTCGGGTTTTCATCCGCAGAGAAGAGCGGGGTGTCTTCACTGGTGTTGTCGATCCAGAGGACGGTGGACGCATCGGACGCTTTTGCGGATGCGAGCGTTTCGCCGTTCTTCGCTTCGGAGAAGACTTTTACGGATGCGAACTTGACGTCGCTGTCGCGTCCAGTGGACGGGCAGGCACCCAGGGTGAAGTTGTAGCCGGAATAGTGCGGGTACGCGCCTTCTGTCAGAGTCTTTTCGGCTTTCTTGACGCCGTCGATGTAGACGATGATCTTGTGGGCGTCGGCATCAAAGATGGCCGTGTAGTTGTGCTGCTTGTTGAGCGTGTCGGCTTTTTCAGCATCCGACATCTTGTATTCAATCGGCTGCCAGTCACTACCGTCGTAAATGTGGAAGTCATAATAGCCTTCACGGAAACGCATGGCGAAGGTGTTGTCGCCCATACCGGCAAGCATGTTGTAGTTTTTCCAGATCGTCGGTGCGGCGTCGATGGAAATGGTCCAGGACTGGCCTTCGGTAAAGACGGATTTCCAGGTGTCTTCATGGCCGGTCTGAACGGTTCCGGCGAAGTTATATGCGTCGCCGTTTTTAACAATTTTCGCACTGCCAAGTTCCAGATCGTTATGGTTATTCGACTGGTCTTTGAGGTGCGTGATCTTCGTGCTCATGGCACGGATCTGCTCGACATAGCCTTTTACAAGTTCGGTGCGGTTTTTGTCCGCATTGACAATGTCCGCCTGGGCTTCTGGCATATTGAGCAGCGCATTATAGAGCGTCTCAACATCTTCGAGCTGGCTGTAGGAATACGGAATGAAGGAGTCCGCCTGTTCGATCAGTTCGGCAGCGCGATCGGCATCATGCTTTTCACGGTCGAACGTTTCGATCGTACGATAGCCTGCGGCGGTATCGGTCAGCGACTGATTGTCCATGGCACTTCCTTCCACCGGCAGAATGGTGAATTCCCACTCGTACGCTTTATCGTTGTAGAGCTGGTACTGGCTTAACGTATCTGGTCCGCAAGTCGCACCGCCGGTTCCGCGGCTGCCGTAGTTGACGCCGACCATGGTTTCCTTGCGCGGTTTAAGACCGTACGGGTGATCGGTGGAGTTCAGATCATCCGGTGTGAAGTGCAGAGCCTGCATTTCCAGCGGAGTCGTCGCAACGACAAGCAGGGTATCCTTGCCTTCGCCGGAAAGAGCCATCCAGTTCGTGTCGGTCATCGTTCCGGTGTCGTCGACTTTCAGATACGGGTAGAACAGATCGTCAACGGTCGACTCGTAAATGCCCTGGCGGGCGAACGTCTTGCGGTCGGAGAGGGACTCAACCGGTCCGTTTCCGTACCATTTCACATTTTCATAGCCTTCCGCGGTCGTCATCAGCGAGCCGACGCGCAGGAAGCTGCTCATGCCGCTGTGTGTGGCATCGACTTTCATATCCACTTTGACTGCGCCGTCGCCCAGAATGGTGTACGTCATGACAAGGGACGTATTGCCGACCTGCGGCAGGGTAACGTTCGTGGTAATGACGTCATTATTGTCTGCGTCTTTGGAGGCGGAGATCGAGTCTACACGCAGTTCGTCATCGCCTTTCCACCAGTTCCAGTCAAAGCCGCCCTTATCGTTTTCGAACGTACCGCGCCAGAAGTTGGGTATTGGTCCGGTTTCAAGCATGAGCTTGTCGTTAAAGGTGTAGTTTTTGATGATGCCGGTCGATTTGTCGATTTCAAACGCGTACTTGTCGCCGGCAACGGTGTATTTGTCTTCTCCATCGGTGATGGATGCGGAATCCGAAGCGGCTGCGCGCGTTTTCTGGCCAGCAGAGGTTGGAATGGAAATCTGATCCCAGCAGAGAACGAAATCTTTATCCGCCCATTTTTCCTGGTCTTTTGTGGAAACGTAAAGGTTCAGATAATAATCCGCACCGTCTTTAATGGTCGCTGGCAGTTCGAATGGAACCGAAATGCTGCCGTGGGTCTGCGGTTTTACATCTACGTTCTGTACCGTTCCGGTATTCACAACGATACCGTTTTCGAGAACTTCCCAGGTCACGTTGTATTCGTTCAGATTGGTGAAGCTGGATTCGTTGTAGACGTTGACTTTCTTTGCATCCAGATCGTCGACATCCGCGCTGAACCAGTAGTTCTTGTACTGATTCTTGACTTCCATCAGTTCCGGCTGGGGGTTGCGGTCTGGCGAAACGAGGCCGTTTTCGCAGAACGAGTTGTCGTTTGGACGATCGCCCCAGTCGCCGCCGTAGCCGTAGAACTTGCCTTTGATTTCGTCCTTGTACAGGTTCGTACCATTGGTCTGACCCGACTTTGTGGAGTAGTAATCCCAGGCATCGACCTTGGCTTCGCTGTGATCATCCGCGGCATCCGCCCAGAAGAGAACGGAAGCGTCATCGGACTTGATGGCAGGATTTGCCGAATTCTGTCCGGCAATTTCTGCAGCGGTGAGGGCTTTGTTATAAATACGGCCCATCGCCACTTCACCGTTGAAGTAGCGGCCTTTTACCGTATCCGCGCCGACCTGGATCGCGTGATCCTGCGATTCGATGGATGCGGCAATCGTGCCTTCTTTCAGCAGTTTGCCATCGGCGTAAATTTTCGCCGTGCCGTTATCATACGTAGCGGCAATCTGATGCCAGCTGTTGTTCCAGTTGGCTGGTACGTCGCACTGGATGCCGGACCAGCTGTTTCCGCTCTTGACGAAGAACTCCAGCTTGCCGTCGCCGTTCATTTTCAGCGTGGTCTGATCATCGCCCTTGGACAGGAAGACATCGTCAGCCACAGTGGAATACGGTTTGACGATCGCTTCCAGCGTAAACGCCTTGCCGGAGCCGGAAAGTGCGCTGCCGACTTTGCCGTCAGTATCCGGATAGGAGAGGTAGCCGTTTAAAGACTGTGTAATATGGAACGTTTCGTCTGGCGTTTCGGAAGTGACCCACTCGCCGTTGGCTGTACCGGACAGACCTTTTTTCTCGGTAACGCCATAGCTTACGCCAAGATTTTTCAGATCGACGGCGCGCGACTGGTCCACCCAGTCCCAGATAAAGCCGCCAAGCTGGTTTTCACTGGCGCGGATAGCATCCCAGTATTCTTTCAGGTTGCCGACGGAGCTGCCCATCGCGTGCGCGTATTCGCACATGACGTACGGCATTTTGCCGTCGCCGCCGCGATCCCATACGGTACCCGTGCTCGGGTACATGTTGGAACGCATGTCGGTACCCAGGTTGCCGTCGTTTCCTTCGGAATGAACCGGACGGGTGCTGTCATGATTTTTGAAGTACCAGATCATGTCGCGCTGAAGACCGTTTGCGAAGTTCTTGTCGCTGTTGTAGGTCATTTCGTTGCCGATCGACCAGATGACAATCGCCGGGTTGCTGCGCAGACGCTTAAAGGCGGTTTCGGTACGATCCAGACCGAGTTCGTAGAACCAGCTCTGCTTTTCGGAATCGCCCATGATGGCGTGGCATTCCATGTTCGTTTCGCCCATGAGGTACATGCCCCAGTCGTTGGCGAGCCAGTACAGGTAGTCATCGTTGGAGTAGTGCGAAGTACGAATAGCGTTCAGGTTGTTCTGCTTCATCAGCTTCACATCTTCTTCGATAGCCGCCTGAGGAGTCGCCTTGCCGTGGAACGGGTCGGTGTCGTGGCGGTTGGCGCCTTTCAGCAGCAGACGCTTGCCGTTGATTTTTACCGGATCCCAGTGGGTGGTGGTCACGCGATAGTTTTCATCCACTTCGGTACGGGTGAATTCCACCTGACGGAAACCGAGCTGGGTCGAAACGGTTTCCACTTCTTTACCATTGGCATCTTTAAGGGTGATGACCAGAGCGTAGAGGTTTGGATCTTCTGCGGACCAGAGCTTTGGATTTTTTACAACGGTGCTCAGGGAAACGCTATTGGTCTTTGTGCTGGCCAGTACCGGCACAGAAACTTCTTCATCGGTAAACAGAGCCGTACCGCTTCGATCGTAGGCGGAAGCGGAGAGCGTCCAGCCCTGGCTGACGGTGCTCGACAGGTTGCGGATATCCGCTTCAATGTTCAGAACCGCGTTGGTGTAGGACGCATCGAGAGTTGTCGTGTAGTGATAGTCCTGAATCTGTACGAGCGGTGCGGATGTCAGATAGACATCGCGGAAAATACCGCCGTCATAGATCATGTCCTGGTCTTCAAACCAGGTTCCGTCGCAGAACTTGTGAACTTTGACAGCCAGCAGGTTCTCGCCGTCCATGTTGACGTAGTCGGTGATGTCGAATTTGTGCGGGCTGAAGGTGTCTTCGGAATAGCCGACTTCCTTGCCGTTCACGTAAACGTAGTAGGCGGATTCAACGCCGCGGAAATCGAGGTAAATGCGGCGGTCGCTTCCGCGCAGAGAATCATCAATGGTGAATGTCTTGCGGTACAGGCCGACCGGATTGTAGTTGGTCGGCGCAGCCGGGCAGTCTACATTGGTGTCGTATTTGGACTGCCAGGGCATCTGGGTGTTGGTATAGATCGAGAAATCAAATCCCTGGGTTGTCCAGCTCTGGGGCAGCGTAACGGATTTCCAGTCTTCGCCTTCGCCCTTCTTGAAATCGGTTTTGTAGAAGGCATGATCTTCCGTCATCATTTCATTGGCCAGCGTCTCGTTCTGAACGACGGTCAGATCCCAGTTTTCGTTTTCGCCGGTCAGCATCTGCATTTTCTGAGATTCTTCACGGGCGTTGTAGTTCCATACAGCCTTCTGTGCAGCAGCAGAATTCTGATAGGGGATGATCTGGGTGCTGGCGGCTTCGCGGTTAATGCCGGTTACATCTTCTGCAGCCTGCGCGTTGCCGTCCACATCATCGTAGTGGGTTCCCGTCCACTCCTTGTGAGTGAACTTGGTTTTGTCGACGTTGGCCTTGATGGAATCCGCCGGCGACAAGTTGTCGGACGAAGTGCCTTCCAGGGCAGCGACAGACATCGCCGGGAAGACGGAATACGCCATCGAGGCAGAAACAAGCAGCGATAAAACCTTATGTTTCTTCATTCCAGTTTTCTCCTTTTCTTCGGTGCGCGTCCGCAAGAGACTGGGGGGTCTGTGCAAACGCTTACACTGTTTGGTTTCATCTTATGCCAGATGTTAATTTTTGCAATAGGAGCAAGAAAGAATGTTCGTTTTACTGGAATACATGGACATGTTTTACTTGCGTTTTACTTAAGCGTTTCGAATGTACAATCTGGATATAAACCGTATCCATATAAAAAGTCATTCATAGAGAATGGAGTAGCCAACATTTGCACAAAAAGAAGAGGTTGCACAAACTGGTAACCAATATTTGCCTGACGTTTCGCAAGTATAAAATTTATTAAAAACTTTACTGTCCGATGGGCATGAAATCCGGCTTTTCTTCCATTGAAAAAAACGAATGCTCCTTAAATAAAGGCCTTTTTCTTGTTCCGGACGACGAACCAGATGGCCTTTTGGCAAAACCTGTCAGAAAAACCAGGAAAAAGAAAGAAAGTGCAGAGAAGCCCCGGCTGAATTTACCCGCTCTATTTTCAAAAGGCACCGGCCTGCTATGCTTCGAGTGAAAGAGACGAACGATTCCAGCGTCTGCGACGAAAGAAAAAGGAGGAGTGAAAATGGATGTAAAACGTTCGACAGCCGCAAAGAGCGGTACTTTACAGAACTGGATGTATGATGGCGAGCCCATGAAAAAACGCCTGGAAGCGGCGGCACAGAAGATGCCCCTGTCCCAGACGATGCAGGCGCTTGCGTATATGGAAAAGGCGCATGCTGGTCAGCTTCGAAGGACCGGCAATCCGCAGCAGCCGGTCGTTCCATACGCCATTCACCCGCTGAGTCTGGCGGTGCACGCGCTGGCCCTGGGCATTACGGACGATGACCTTCTGAGTGCCGCACTGCTGCACGATGTGTGCGAAGACTGCGATATTGCCTGCGCGGATCTGCCCTTTTCCAGAAACGTCCAGGAAATCGTATCCCGGCTGACCAAAGATGCCGGCTGCGCTGAGCGGTCCGGAAAAGAAGCTGCACTGGCCGAATATTTTGAAAACCTGCAGGAATCGCCCGAAGCTATGCTGATCAAGCTGCTCGATCGCGTAAACAATCTCGCATCCATGTCCGGCTGCTTTTCGAAAGCGAAGATGCGCGAATATATCGAAGAGAGCGAAAGGCGGATTTTGCCGATGGCCGAACCGATCCGTGCAGCCCGCCCAGAATGGGATGCACCCGTATTTCTTCTCGAATATCAGATGGTCAGCCTGATTACCGCGCTTCGCCCGCTCGTATACGAAAGACTTTGAAATCGAGCGCAGGATGGACATCTTCTCTGAACGCGGAATTTGCGAAAGTATGAATTTGCAAGAACAGGACGATAAGGATACAAAGATGATCAGAATCCACAACCCGGCGAATGGACAGAGCCGGGTTTTCGTATGCCGTTTTTCCGGTTTTCTACCATATATATTTTCTATATACTCTCTAAAATATATTCTCTAAACCCATTCTCGATCCATCCGGTGTTGGAACAGCCCATCTCTCCAGAACCGGGAAACAATCCGCGAATTCCCTCTGGTGCGTTCATAAAAATCGAAAATGAGCGTACACGTAGGGGGATTTTTTAAAAAGCGGCCGATACATACTTCGTTTTTGGGCCGGTCCGCGCGAAAAGCGAAAGAAAGAAAAAAAGTATGCCTAGTGTAACCCCTTTCCCGGGATGTGAAAAAGAAGCGGCTATGTATAATACAAGTTGACACTCTGAAAGGTAAACAGAATAAAAAATGGAAGCTGTTCATATTGAAAATCTGGAGTTCTCCTACGACGGAGCCACTCCGGTACTCAAAGGAATTACTCTCAATATACCCAAAGGAAGCTATACAGCGGTGGTCGGCCATAACGGATCCGGCAAATCCACGCTGGCCAAGCTGATCATTGGTCTGCTCGAACCCGCCGCCGGTACAATCGATGTTCTCGGAACGCGCCTCACGGAAGAAAGCGCCCCCGAAATCCGCGATCACGTCGGCATCGTGTTCCAGAATCCGGACAACCAGTTTATCGGCTCCACTGTAGCCGATGACATTGCCTTTGGTCTGGAAAACCATTGCGTCCCGACCGAACAGATGCAGGGACTGATCGAAGAAAACGCGGCGAAAGTCGGCATGCTCGACTACCTGAACGCGGAACCGACGAATCTTTCCGGCGGACAGAAACAGCGCGTCGCCATCGCGGGCATTCTGGCTATGTCGCCGGACATCCTGATTTTTGACGAATCGACAAGCATGCTGGACCCGCAGGGAAAAGCGAGCGTCAACGCCCAGATCCGCAAGTTAAATAAGGAAAGAAACATCACGATTCTTTCGATTACCCACGATATGGACGAAGCCGCTCAGGCCGAAAACGTGATCGTGCTGGAAAAAGGAAAAGTTGCCGCCCAGGGAACGCCCGCAGAAGTGTTTGAAAACGGGGAAATGATGAAGGATCTGAAACTGGATCTGCCTTTCGCCCTGAAAGCCTCAAAGGCCTTTGAAAAGGCCGGACTGACGGATCATCCGGTGCTTACGCTGGATGAGCTGGTGGAGGACGTATGCCAATTGAAATAAAAGATCTCGAGTACACGTATTCGCAGGGAACACCCTTTGAGCACAAGGCGCTCAAAGGCGTCAACCTGACGATTCCCACCGGCAAGGTGACCGCCATTATCGGTCAGACCGGATCGGGAAAATCCACGCTCGTTCAGCATCTCAACGCGCTGCTCAAGCCGACGAAAGGCAGCGTCGATATCGCCGGCTTTCATATCGATCCGGCGACGAAGCTGACGGATGTCAAAGCTCTGCGCAAAAAAGTCGGTCTGGTGTTCCAGTTTCCGGAATACCAGCTGTTTGAAGAAACGATTGCCAAGGATATCGGCTTCGGGCCGAAAAACTTTGGCTATACGCCCGAGCAGATTCAGGAAGCGGTGCATAAAGTGCTGCCTTTAGTCGGCCTCGACGAATCGTATCTCGAACGCTCCCCGTTCGAACTGTCCGGCGGGCAGAAGCGGCGTGTCGCCATCGCCGGCATTCTCGTTCAGGATCCGGAAGTGCTCGTTCTCGATGAACCGGCTGCCGGTCTGGATCCCCAGTCAGCCAGAGAAATGATGAATCTGTTCATGTCGCTCAACCGCGGGCAGGGAAAGACCATTCTGCTCGTGAGCCACGATATGGAGCACGTCCTGGAATACTGTGATGAAGTCGTCGTCATGAAAGACGGCAAAGTATCCACGCAAATGGAAGTCCACGAATTTTTCAAACATCCCGAACTGCTGCGCGAAATCGATATCAACCCGCCTGGCATTGTTCAGCTCAAGGAAAAGCTGCAGGAAAAAGGCTTTTCTGTTCCGCAGGACAGCTATTCGCTCGATGAAATCGCTCAGGCCCTGAAAGAGCAGGTGAACGCCCATGAATAACATTGCGCTCGGCCGCTATCTGCCGATCGATTCGGTCGTCAGCCGCATGGATCCGCGCTCGAAAATCATGATCCTGCTCATTCTGATGGTGGCGATCTTCATTCCGGCCGGATTCTGGGGCTACATTCCCATCGTTCTCTTTATTATTGCGGCTCTGTATCTTTCCAGGCTGAAGCTGTCCTACGCGCTGCGTTCGCTCAAGCCGATGATGTGGATGATGATTTTCCTGCTCATTATCAACGTCCTTGTTCTGCATACCGGAACGCTGCTCTTTGAATGGGGCTGGTTCAAGATTTATTCCGACGCCCTGATTCAGACGGCTTACGTCATTATCCGACTGATGCTGATGATCATTCTGACGACGATCCTGACCGCCACAACCAAGCCGCTCGACTTGACGCTCGGCATTGAAAAGCTGCTCAAGCCGTTCGAGAAAATCGGTCTGCCGGCGCACATCATCGCCATGATGATTTCCATCGCGCTGCGCTTTATCCCGACGCTGATCGAAGAAACCCAGCGCATCATGAACGCGCAGGCGTCCCGCGGCATCGACATGCAGAACGGCACACTCAAGGAAAAGGTGTCCGCCATTCTGTCTCTGATCGTCCCGCTGTTTGTTTCCGCCTTTGACCGCGCCGATCAGCTCGCCAACGCCATGGAAGCCCGCGGCTACAATCCATCCCGTAAAAGAACGCGCTATAAAGTGCTCAGGATGCACGGCATCGACTACGCGGCGATGGCCATTTCGGTTCTCGTTCTTGCCATCGACATCATTCTGGCCGTTCTTGGAGTGTAGACATGCGCTATAAAGCCATACTGGCATACGACGGCCATCGCTATGGCGGCTTTCAGAAGCAGACCAACGCGACCGGCATTCAGGAAGTCATCGAAAAGGCGCTGGAAAAAATCCTTCATCAGCCGGCGTCCATTACCGCAAGCGGCCGCACGGATGCCGGCGTTCATGCCCTCGGACAGGTATTCCATTTTGACGGCCCCGACAACATTTCGCCTTTGGGCTACTACAACGCGCTCAACACGCTTTTGCCCAAGGACATACGCATTCAGTCCGTCGAAGCGGTGGATGAAGATTTTCATGCCCGCTTTTCGGCGCGCTTCAAGCGATACGACTACGTGATTACCAAGGAAAGAGACAATCCTTTCCTTTATAATTACAGCCATTTCGTATGGCGCGATCTGGATGTCGAACGCATGCGCCAGGGAGCTGCTGTCTTTGAAGGGGAACATGACTTCACGTCCTTTTCCAACGCGCAGATCGACGAGAGAAAACCGCGAACGAAAACGATTTACCGTATCTGCATCCAGGAAGAGCCAAAAGGCCTGCGGCTGATTTTTGTCGGTACCGGCTTTCTGCGCTACCAGGTGCGCATGATGAGCGCCGCTCTCATTGCCCTTGGCGAAGGCCGCATTACGGTCGATGAGCTGAAAGTCATGCTGGAGGCAAAAGACAAGCACGCGTCGCGCTTCAACGCCCCAGCCAAGGCGCTCTATCTCGTTCAGGTCGGCTACACCCAGAATGAACTCGATACTCTGCTCGCTTCTCTGTCCTCGGATCCCGATGGGATCTGAGGGCTTTTTTCGTGAAAACGGTGACCAATGAAAGTCTTCCTTTTCCCTTTAGGCATGGGAGGATTTGCGCAATTTAAAATCGTGGAAAAAACGTCTGGATTTCTTCTCTGTGCCAGGGGATTGGGATTGACTTTGAAAGGTGGAATGCTTAAGATAATCCGTGGCTGTATCCAAGCCTTTGAGCCCCGGTAACGCTCATTGAAACGGAGGAAGCAACATGCGTCAAACAACAATGGCAAAACCTGCTGAAGTAGAACGCACATGGTATGTAATTGACGGCGAAGGCCAGACTCTCGGTCGCCTTGCCACCACTGCAGCCCACGTTCTGCGCGGTAAACATAAACCCACTTACACACCAAACGTGGACTGTGGAGATTATGTAATCATCATCAACGCTGACAAGGTCAACATGACCGGCAACAAGCTTGAAACTGAAAAGTACTACAATCATTCCGGATACTATGGCGGACTGCGTGTACGCACTGCCAAGGAAATGAAGGAAAAATACCCTGTTGAATGGGTTCGCAGAGCTGTACAGGGCATGCTCCCGCACAACCGTCTGGGAGATGTTCAGCGCAAGCACGTTCTGGTTTACGCCGGAAACGAACATCCGCATGCAGCACAGAAACCTGTGGAACTGAAAGTGAAAGGATAGGAGATTAGGAAATGGCAAATAAAGAAAATTTCGTTCAGTATCTCGGTACCGGACGCCGTAAAGAAGCCGTTGCCCGTGTCTTCCTTCGTCCAAATGGAACAGGGAATATCGTAGTCAACGGCAAAGAGCTTAAAGAGTACATGCCTTCTGAATTACTTCAGATGGAAGTTCGTTCCCCTCTTGAACTGACCAACACACTCGACCAGTTCGATGTAATGGTAACCGTTCAGGGCGGCGGCTTCACCGGCCAGGCTGGTGCAATCCGTCACGGAATTACTCGTGCCCTCATGGAAGCTTCGGAAGACTATCGTCCTGCTCTGAAAGCAGCTGGTTATGTAACTCGTGACCCGCGTGCTAAAGAACGTAAGAAATACGGTCTGAAAAAAGCTCGTCGTGCACCGCAGTTCAGCAAGCGTTAATTTTACCAATGTTGCAAATCCTGCAGAAATGCAGGATTTTTTTATGCCCGAATCGCACAGATCCGCGGCGTACGGGCATAGAAAAAAGCCGTGTCGTCCGGGCACGGCTTTTTTACAAAAGGGAAAAAATGTGTCGGCAGACAGCAGCTAGACCATGTAGCCGATGCCTTTGCGGGTAATAATGAAGTCTTCAATGGAAATGGCGGCCAGCTTGCGGCGCAGACGGTTTACGTTGACGGAGAGCGTGTTCTCATCAATGTAGCAGTCGGTTTTCCACAGGGCTTCCATAAGCGTTTCGCGGGCAACGATCTTTTCCTTGTTTTCCATCAGGATCCGCAGGATGCGGGCTTCGTTTTTGGAAAGTTCGATGGATTTGCCCATATAGCTGACTTCATTGCTGCCTAAGTCAAGATGAACGCCATGATGTTCGAGATAGTCGGTATGCTGGGTATAGTCGAACGTCCGGCGAAGCAGCGCCTGGATTTTGGAAACGAGAACCGCGGTATCAAACGGTTTCGTGATGTAATCGTCGGCTCCCTGGTTGATTGCCGTAATGACATTCATGCTTTCATCCGCGCTCGAAAGAAAGATGATGGGAACTGAAGAAAATTTTCGAATTTCACTGGTCCAGTAGAAACCGTTGCGTCCGGGCAGGTTAAGATCCATAAGAATCAGCGCCGGCTTGAGCCGGTCGAATTCTTCGCGGATGTGGTCAAAATCTTTCGCGCAGACCATTTCAAAACCCCAGCTCTGCAAAACAGAGGAGAGGCTCGAGGCCAGGGAGGAGTCATCCTCAACGATCATGATTCGGTACATGCTTTCATTTTAGCGAGCGGCAGGACCAATAACCTGAACAAAAACTGAAATTTCCCTTTCGTTTCTGAAATATAAAATGAACAATCGGCGGTATTTGAGCGCATCTGAGGTCAATTTGGGGTGTAACCGTCTTCAAAAACCGTAAGAAAGCCAAAACGGCTTTTCCGTTTCCCTGAGCAAACCTTCCATCGCACAGGCTGGCGTGCCGCAAAAAAAGAGTCTGCCTCGTCTCTATAAGCAGAGGCAGGCATCCGGGCATAGAGACAAGTGAATCGGATTGGAAATGCCAGAATCAAGATAGAAAATCCGAACGCAGAAGATAACCGGCACAGATGGAAATACCGGACACAGAAAGCCAGTACAGAAAAACCAGAACAGAAAGTACAGAAAGTACACAAAAGGAGAGACAGCCATGAAGATGGACATGCGGCGCAAGGATCGACAGGTACAGGATCCTAAGAAAATCGAAGAATTTCTAAACCGGGCGGACGTTTTGCATCTTGCCCTGGCCGATGAGGAAATTCCGTATATCGTCGCTCTTTCGTATGGCTATGCGCTGGAAAACGGGAAACTGACCTTCTATTTTCACAGCGCCAAAAGCGGACACAAAATCGACTTGATCCACACAAATCCAAATGCCGCCATTCAGATCGACTGTCCCGGGCGGTTTCTGCCTGCGCAAAACGGTAAAGCGTGCACGGCAAGCGTCGCGTTTGACTCGCTTTTTGGACAGGGAAGGATCCGGGAGATCACCGATCCAAAGCAGAAGGAAAACGCACTGTGTGCTCTCATTGCACACTGTCTTCATGAGAGAAACGAAGATAAAAGCGCCTTTTCCTGGGATTTTGATACGACCGTACTCGATCACACCGCCGTCTTTGCGGTAGACGTCCAGCAATATACGGTCAAACATCATGGCTGAATTAAATATAGTCTGTATTGATCTTAAGGAAATCAAAATCATTCCCTGTTTGTAAAAATCGGCAAGCCAAATTCTCAATTATGACAGTGCAAATGGGATTGAGTATACTGAAGCTGGTCCTCTTTTCTGCCATAATTCGTGAAATTCTGCACGACATTGTGAAGACATGGACTTTTTTATCTTTTGCGTTATTCTAGTATACGGTCTAACGAAAAAAGGCCTGAATAAGGTAGAAATCAAACCAGAACACACCATAAGGAAGACATTATGACTAATATTGATCAGCAATCCGTGAATGCAATTCGTATACTGGCCGCCGATGCCATTCAGAAGGCAAATTCCGGCCATCCTGGTGCTCCGCTTGGAACTGCACCAATGATGTATGAGCTTTTCGCTAAACACCTTTCCCACAACCCCCGAAACCCCAAATGGGAAAATCGCGACCGTTTTGTTCTTTCCGGCGGACACGGCTCAGCCGGCCTGTACGCCCTGTTTCATCTCTTCGGCTATGGAATCTCCGCAGAAGATCTCTGCAATTTCCGTCAGCTTAACTCGCTGACACCGGGTCATCCGGAATACGGCCACACCGTTGGCGTTGAATGCACCACCGGCCCTCTGGGCAGCGGTCTTGCCGCTTCGGTTGGCATGGCCATTGCCGAAGAATTCCTGGCTGAAAAATTCAACCGCCCGGGTTTTGATATCATCGATCATTACACATTCGTCGAACTCGGCGACGGCGACATGATGGAAGGCATCTCGCAGGAAGCCCTCTCTCTTGCCGGCACGCTGAAGCTCGACAAGCTGATTCTCCTTTACGACTCCAATAAAATTTCCATCGAAGGCGATACCGATCCGGTATTTGCTGAAGATGTAGACGCCCGCATGAAGAGCCTTGGCTTCTCCACCTGGACGGTAGAAGACGGCAACGATCTCGAAGCGATCGCTAAAGCCATTGAGGAAGCCAAATCCGATCGGGAACATCCTTCCTTTATTACGGTGAAAACCAAAATTGGCTACGGCTCTCCGAAAGAAGGTCTGGCTTCCAGCCACGGCGAACCGCTTGGCGCCGACAATGTAGCTGCTACAAAAGAAAAACTTGGCTGGCCAAGTCAGGAACCGTTCTATGTTCCGACGGAAGTGTATGAAAACTTCACCGAACTGGCTAAACGCGGACAGAGCGAAGAAGACGCGTGGAACGCCCTCTATGCCGCCTATAAGAAAGAGTATCCGGAAGTCGAAGCGGAATACCGCAAGATGCTGGATCAGCAGCCGGATGAAGCTGCGCTGGAAGCAGCCGATCTCTTTGAAGTACCGGAAAAAGCCGAAGCTACCCGCGTTTCTTCCGGACGTATCATCAACAAGCTTAAAGACGTTATGCCTAACCTCATTGGCGGATCCGCTGACCTTGGTCCGTCCAATAAGACCTACATGAACGGCGAAGGCGACTTCGCGCCGGAAAACCGTGGCGGTCGCAACATCCACTTTGGTGTGCGTGAACTCGCTATGGCCGGCATTGCCAACGGTCTGGCTCTGAGCGGTCTGCGCCCGTATGTCGGCACATTCTTCGTCTTCTCGGACTACGCCAAGCCAATGGCCCGTCTGGCTGCACTGATGAACCTGCCGGTAACGTACGTTTACTCGCATGACTCCATCGGTGTCGGCGAAGACGGTCCGACCCATCAGCCAATCGAACATATGGCTTCTTACCGTTCCATTCCAAACATGGTCGTATTCCGCCCGGCGGATGCGAAGGAAACAGCTGCAGGCTGGACGCTGGCCGCAAAACGTACCACCGGTCCTACCGCACTCATTCTGACCCGTCAGAACGTGCCGCAGCTGGAAGAAACGTCGAAGGAAGCCGTCAAAGGCGCCTACATCCTTCGTGACAGCAAAGCCGAACTGCCGCAGGGCATTCTGATCGCTTCCGGTTCGGAAGTGGCTCCGACCCTGAAAGCAGCACAGCTGCTGGAAAAAGAAGGCATCGACGTTCGCGTTGTCAGCATGCCTTCTATGGAACTGTTCGAAATGCAGCCGGAAGACTACCGCGAATCCATTCTGCCGCGCAAAGTCAAAGCCCGTACTGCTGTTGAAGCGTCCAAGGACTTCGGCTGGGGCCGCTACGTTGGTCTCGACGGCGAAGTGGTCGGCATGAAGAGCTTTGGCGTTTCCGCACCAGGAAGCCAGCTGTTTGACTACTTCGGCTTCACTCCGGAAAACATTGCCGAAACGATGAAACGCGTACTCGCCCGCACTGCGGAATAAGTTTCCCATCCGGAACACTCGAACGGAAGACAGATCGATTTCAGAATTGAAATCCAGATTCTCATACAATGAACAAAGAGGCTGTACGAAAAAAATGAATTCGTACAGCCTCTTTTTCATTTGGTGTGATCTGGCGTTCTCTGCTTATAGCCGAATGTTCGCCAGAGAGCATCGTGCGGATTTCCATTTCTTACTTCTTCTTACTTCTCTTACTTCCTTTTGGAAAAGAAGAAAAATTGGATCGGAACAGAAAATCGGTTTCGTTATTTCGCTGCGCCGGACAGCAGCTCCTTCTGCTCATAGCGGATTTCAACTTTTTCAATGCCATCCATCAGCTTTTTGGTCAGCCGGACGTATTCGCCCTCGCTCCGGCTTCGGCTTCTGGCTGCCTTTTGAACATAATCTTCGCAAAGAAGCGTACGAAGCGTATGTTCGAACATGCGAATTTCCTTGATCTGAAACCGTTCTTTGGCCTGTCGGTCCGGCGAGTCGTCCGCATTCAGTTCCAGAATGCGCTTTACCGTATCGTAGGATGCGGTCACAATCGACGGAAAATCGACGATATGAAGCGTATCGGCGGTGAGGAGGTACTGAAAGTTCAGAGGCCGAAAGCGCGCCTGTTCGATCCGGGCCGGACTGAAAATAGGATCTTTCCCCAGGAATTCTCGGACATCTTCCGTATGCAGAGAAGAGGGAAGCAAAATGTGAATTTTCCATGCGCCCTGGGAAATCAGCGCTTCGGCTATGTGCTGATCTTCGGGTTTAAAGATCGGGGGTTCGTCCAGTTTCTCAATCAGACGGAAGACGAAATTGCGCATGTAGGAAACTGCCAGCGCATTGGCCGCTCCGATGACCATCGGCGCCGTCACATCGGTCGTCTGTTCAATGTAATCGTGGATTCCGTCAATCGAACGATTCGTCCGTTCAATGATTTCATGAATCCGTTTTGCGGTCAGCTCCATCTCCTCCGTGTTCCAGGGATCAAACCGAAAAGCCGGCAGTGCGATTCCTCCGTTTACACCGGACAGATCTTCGGGCAGACGGACCGATTCGTCACTGAGCAGGACGACTTTTTCCGGACCGAGGGCCATGACACAGAGACCGATCTCAAAGAGCACGTTGTCCCGCATCGTCTTTTCCCGGATTTCTTCGCCGTTTCGAATGAGTGTCGTTTCATCATGCCCTTCGCAGATCAGAATGGCGTAGTCAAACGACGGAATCTTTTTGATGAGCATCGGCAGAAGCGCGATCTGCTCTTCGTTTACGGCCTGCGCGAACAGATCCCTCCATTCGCTGACCTGATAGTCATATTCTTCCAGGCGGTATTTCAAATGCTGAAGAATACCGCTTTTTTCGGAAAGACCGCTTGAAAACAGAACAATGGAAATGCCGTTCGCAGAATTTGTCATCTTTCCTCCCCGTCTATGCCTTTTCTTCTTTGGACTGTCCTAAAATAGGAATACATTCCCATACAAAAGGCCTGCCTTTATTATAAAGAGATTCCCGGAAGGAAAATCCAGAGGAGGAAAACGGGTACGTTTGCGTGTGCAGTCGGGATTCTTTCCTCACTTTTGCGTCCAGTATTCGGGGTACACCAGACGGCCAGAAAACATGGAGCAGGCCAGAACCCGTATAAAAAGCTAGACACTCATCTAGCTGGAAATCCACATAGAAAGAAGGAAAGAACAGAATATGATCACTTCAAAACCGATGACGCTTGCCGAAGTTTCCGGCATTGTGCTGGAACAGCTGCCCAAAGGCATTCTTCTGACGACGCAGGATGGCGATGTTCGCGATACCATGACGATCGGCTGGGGCGGCCTGGGAACCAACTGGGGAATGGATGTCTTCACCGTGTATGTGCGGGAAAGCCGCTTTACCAAAACGCTTGTCGATGCCAACCCCGTCTTTACGATCAGCTGCCCGATGCCCGGCATGGATGTCCGGTCGATTTTAGGCTTCTGCGGAACGAAATCCGGCCGGGACGTAGACAAGTTCGAAGCCTGCCATCTCCACACCGTTCCGGGCGAGGAAGTGTGTACACCGGCGATTCTGGAGCTGCCGCTGACGATTGAGTGTCAGGTGCTTTACGCCCAGAAGGAAGATCCGGCCAGCATTCCTTCCGAAATCCGGAAGCACTATTATCCAGAAGGGGACAATCATACAATCTATATCGCACACATTAAAGCGGTTTATCTCCTGCAGAACGACGAACAG
>NZ_CAPAEZ010000039.1:0-23060 GCF_948576815.1 uncultured Allobaculum sp. | reverse complement strand
ATTTCTTTATGATTTTCACTTAAGCTGTTTTCTTCGATATCTAAAGGTGATTTGATGCGTTTTGGAAGTCATTTCCTTAACGCTCACTTAGAATATCACAGCATTTTCTCCTATGCAAGCCTTATTTGTGAATTTTTAAAACATTTTCACATCTAGGAATTGCTAGAGATTCAGCTGTGTTCTTCAAGCGGCTGTCTGCTTTCAAACAGCTTTGTTAAGATACTCCTTCTTTACGGAATCTGTCAAATTAAAATACTCTCGCCGCATTTTCCAGAAAATTGAAATAGTAAATTCCAGTCCTGGGCGATTTTTTTCGTTTCGTCTTTCTGGAAATTCTAACTTCCATTTCGAACTTAAATTCCAGTTTTCTTTCCTGCGAACCGCGCGTCTGCTGGATCTTCTGCCTGCAGAACCTGGCAGACAAAAAGGCTGCTCAAATGCAGGACAGAACCGTCTGTCTTCGAGCAGCCTGGATTCTCAAGTCGAGCACGATGGGAAAAGGACTATCCGTTTCCACGGGATCCGCGCACTGTTTGAGATTTTTCTGTTTTTATTTCTGATCCATTTTCGCGAGCAGTCTGGGAACGATCAGGTAAGAAAGCACGACGCAAAGCACCATAATGGCAAAGTATGTCCACAGAAAATCGGTCTGCATGCTGAAAGGGGCTGCATCGGCTGTGGCCATCGCTTTCGCCGAAGCCTCATTCAGTTTGATGCTCCACAGAGCAACGCAGGCACCGCCGGGCAGGAGAGATCCAAAAATACCCAGGATGAAGGCGCTCTTTGGCAGCATGGTGATCAGCGGAATGCCAAAGCCGAGGGCGGAAAACGACAGAATCCAGCTGAGCAGAATATTGATCAGTACAACTTCCTGATCTTTTCCAAAGCCAAGACCATAGACGATTGCCAGACTGAGTCCGAACCCAAACAGTCCGCAAAGCAGACTGAGGATATATTTTTCGCGGATGGCGGTCGGTCTGGAAATGGGCAGTGCGGTCTGATACAGATTCCATCCGCTCATTCGATCGGTAATGATCGACGCTACACCCTGCATCAGAGAATAAATTGTAATATAGGAAATCAAGCCTTCACTGGCGTCCATCCAGATCATGAAAATACTGATCAGGGCGAAGATTCCCAGCATTACAATCCACTGGGTTTTCAGCATCATGAAGTCCTTTTTCATTAGTCCTTTCATCGGCTTTCTCCTTTCCGCTGCCCTTTGGACAGCATGACGATCATTTCATCGAGCGTCGCCGGATGAATTGCATAATCCGGATACCGCCGGCTGAACTCGGTACGGTCTTTGACCAGCATTTCGGTATGCAGACTTTGCGCTCTTGCAGCCAGGATCAGCTGCTCATCGACGAACTGAACCTGATCCGCGGTCAGCTGGGCAATGCCAAACCGATCGATTTCCTCACGGTCGAGCTCGAACAGGATTTTTCCGTCCTGAATGTAGAGAATCGAATCTGCAATCCGTTCCAGATCCGAAGTAATATGACTCGTCATCAAAATGGCATGGTTTTCGTCTTCCATGAATTCCTGCAGCAGATCCAGAATTTCTTCGCGTACGACCGGATCCAGTCCGGCGGTCGCCTCATCAAGCAGAAGCAGGTCCGGCTGATGCGCCAGTGCCGTCGCAATCGAGAGTTTCATGTACATGCCGCGGGAGAGATGGGCAATTTTCCGATCCAGCGGTACCTGAAAACGATCCAGAAAACGGAAGAAGTAGTCTTCCTGCCAGTTTTCATAAATCGTCTTCATGATGGACGAGATTTCTTTTGGCGTGAATGCGCCCGGCAGACCTTTGGAGTCGCCGGAATAGCCGATTTGGTTGTGCAGGCGCGCATTGTCCAGGGCATTTTCGCCGTACATCAGAATTTCGCCGGACTGGGGAATGTCCTGTCCAAGAATGCATCGAATCGTTGTACTCTTTCCCGAGCCGTTTTCACCGACCATGCCGACAACCCGGCCGGCCGGGACGGTAAAGGAAACGTCCTTCAAAGAAAAATCCTTAAAGGCTTTATTGAGACGGGTTACTTTAAGTGCGTCTTTCATACTTCGTCTTCCTCATACAGCAAAGAAACCAGATTCAGCAGCTCTTCCAGAGTCATCTGCGTTTCTTTCGCTTTTTTAATCAGCGCTTCCGCACAGGCTTCCACTTCTTTCTGTCTGGCTTCCTGCGCTGCCTGGCTGTCGATCTGGGCAACAACGGTTCCCCGCCCGACAGCCGACTCAATCAGGCCTTCCTGTTTCAGATCTTCGTAGGCTTTCTGAACGGTAATGACGCTGACTTTCAACATTTTTGCCAGAGCCCGCATGCTGGGAACCGACTGACCCGGGTTCAGCTTGCCGGAAAGGATCTGGCTTCGCATCTGTGTTTCGATCTGCTCATAAATAGGGACGTCTCCCCGAAAGCTAAGAACGATTTCCAGTTCCATAATGGGTGATCTCCTTTTAGATATTGTATATATACAATCAGTACATTAAACGCATCTCAAACGTTTGGCAAGAGCTCCGCAAAAATATTCGAATGAGACCTTTTACGCGATGCATTTCCCGCTCCCTGTTAAAAGACAGACAAAAAGGAAGAGAAACGATTCGCCTGTCTTCTCTTCTTCTGGATGGAATCCATCGCTTGGATGGAAGCTATCGCTCATTGCGGATATAAACGGTCCGCTTATGAGCAAGGCGTGCATTTCTCTTCCTGATTTTGTATTGCGTTGTCTATTGGGTGTTGTATGGCAATTCGTTTCGCGCTTTGAATACGAGCTGGTATTCGGGCGGTTTAGTCGTGAACAGTCAGGCTGTGCAGCATTTCCACAAATCTATACGCAAATCGGCTACTGGAACGAAGTAGTCAAACGGAATCTTCCCAGAACTCATTTTCTGACCATCGATAACAACGCCACCTTTACCAGCGCAGCCGGGATTGGCGCCTTCCCCTACTTTGTTTCCAACTGGCTTCCGCATGCGAATGAAGGCGTCGTCGTCCGTCCCGTCGAAGACATGACCATTCAGTACTGGCTCGTCTGTCTTCGCCAGAATCAGGAAATGGTCCGTTTCATTCGATCGCTCTGAAGATCTCTGAGAAACACGCAGTCAGGGACAGCGGTCCGGCGAGCAATGTTTCTGAGATCCTGGTTCGAATTCTCTGCTGGCTCTATACTGGCTTTCCACTGGTTCTCTGTACCGATACTCTGTATCGATTTTCTGTACTCCGTCTTCGAGCGCACTGAAAAAAGACAAAGACAGGCTGCCCATCCGGTATTTTTTCCGTTTGAGCAGCCTGTTTTTCAATTTGTATTTCTGTTCTGAACTTCTTTGTACAGGGTAGGCACCTGCAGTAGAAATCGTCTGTTTAATGGATCAGACGCTCGTAGAAGCTTTTCTGCTGGCGGGCTTCCTCTTCAAACGCCTTCTGGACCTTCTGGTAAACCGGGTGGTCGAGGACCGGATAGCGCTGCGTGCGAAGCGGGCGGCTTCCGACACGGAAGATGATTTCTTTTCCGACCGGCATAGAGAGCACGTCTTCCAGCGGCAGATTTGCGCGAATGCTGACGTTTTTTGCCGTCTGCAAGTCCATGCCGCCAAGATAGACGTATGTGTTGCAGTTGTTGATAATCGTCGTCGCATCCTCCCGTCCATACATTTTGTTCAGCTGAGATTCGGACTGCAGAAGAAGGGTAACGGAAATGTTCTTTTCGCGGAAAACCGAAATCATTTCCGGAAAGTTTTCGATGCAGCCGCCGCTCGCAAAGTCGTCGCAGATCATGTGTACGCCAATCGGCAGACGGCCGGAACCGCACGTATCCGCGAAGTGAAACAGCGTACGGAACACCTGGCCGTAAAAGATATTCAAATAATTCTGAAGACCCTTGTTTGTGCTCGAAGTGGAAACAAACAGAACGGTTTTCTTCCAGCCCATCTCCGCAATATCCAGCCTCTCCTTCTTGCGAAGCATTTCCCGCATGGATGAAGGAAACAGGCGGTCGATTTTGGAGTTCAGATCGCTGAAAATACATCCGGCTGTCCGGATCGGCGTACTGACAAACGTTGACCAGCAGCGGGCCTCAAAGCTGTCCGGCGCAATTTCCAGAATTTCCCGGAATTCCTTATCCACGCTCGTCTGCACCAGATCGCGCGAACAGTCCAGGTGAATGCGGCTGTGAAACTGCAGCACCTCGTCCAGACCGGCTCCCGGATGAAGGCGGCACACATGCGCAATTTCGGCGCTGAACAGCGAAGCAGCGGCCTGTGCCCAGTATGGATCGGCTTGCGAATACGGATTTTTCTGCCCGTCGCCCACGATGAGCGAGGTGGCAAAATACTCGATGTCTTCATCGGACATCATGTAATCGAGCGGATCAAAGCGGACATCCGATCGTTCCGGATCGATGAAATTCAGATCAATCACTTTGTAGCCGCGCTCTTCAAAAAGACGGCGGTACGTATTGACCAGACGGCGCTTGGTAACGGTAACGACCAGAGACGATTCGGTCGTTTCCAGCAGGCGCGGTTCGCAGATGGACATCGTTTTTCCGCTCCCGGAAAACCCGCAGACCATAACGTTGTTATTGATGCCAGTCTGGGCGCAGTCGCTCGAGTAAATTGCGCGATCGCCGAGAATGATTTTTTCACTCATACGCTTATCCCTCCTGAATCAGTTCTCCCAGCTGTGCCTTTCCATCGCACAGCCCAAAATCGATGGCTTCCTGCAAGGTGAAATACCGGTCTTTGGCGGACGCTTCCTCAATTTCCTGCACGCTCTTTTTCGTATGCGCAGCCAGAATTTCATGAATGCGTCCGGAATAGTCGGCGAGTTTTTTCATGACTTCCTTCAGCGATTCATGGTTTCCCGCAAACGAAGAATTCAGCAGAGGCTCATGAATCATGAGCTGGCTGTCTTCAAACATCAGACGCTTCGCGCCTGCCGCAAACAGAACGGCAGCCATCGAATAGCCTTTCTGCATGCAGACGGTATGGATGGGTGCCGGACTCGACTGCATGGCGTCATAAATCAACAAGCCGGCCCCGACTTCCCCGCCGGGTGAATTGATATACAGATCAATGGGCTGACTGGGATCTTCCTCATTGAGTGTCAGCAGCTGCAAAACGATGCTGTTGGCTTTTTCTTCATCCACTTCTCCAAACAGCAGGATGCGCCGTCTGGACAGATGCCGGGTTTCCATAGGAATCAGGGTGGTTCCCTGACAGGACTTTTCACTCAGATACATAACTGGCCTCCTTTACCAGGAAAGAAGATGTTCGACCTGCATGACAAATGGGTCTGCAGGCTTTTCTTTTCTTCTTTCCTGTCCTGATTCAGTTATACGAAATGGCGGGCCTTTGCATTTTACGGGGGTAAAAGCATGCCGAGCTCTCTGGCGAAAAGACATAGCCAGAGAAAACAGAACCCCCGAAATCCGTTTCACATCAGTTTCGGGGGATTGTTATTAAAAAGAAGAAAAATCAGAAGGGCGTATACCCGTTTTTTACTCGAAGGCTTCAGCAATTATTTCCGGAAGGTTCTCCAGCGTATCGGGCTCGTCCATCGCGCCGGCCGAAAGGAAATACACATGATCGAGATCACCGGCACGCGCAAGCGCATCCCTCTGAACCGGTTCTTCCATTCTGGCGCAGGCGTATGGCGAGCAAAGTACATACACCATCCGGCAAAGGCCATGTCCGCGCGCCATCAGCTGATCGATCGTTTTCAGATCGGCAGACGATGGCTGGTTTGCCGTATCGATCACGCGTACAAAAACCGAACGAAGACCTTTGATCAGCAGGCAGTCAAATTCGGCCGGTCTGTCCAAAGAAAGGTTGCCTTCCCGCGATTCAAAGGACATGCCGCCCATAAAATCGTCGTACTTTGAAGTCATGTGCAGATGCGAGACGAGACGGGCACGAAGGATCGCAACCGGATTGCTCAGCAGCTGCTTCAGACGGTGCGAGACAAAGCGCAAAGGCGCACCCGCTTCGAGCGGTTTTGTCCATCCGCTCGAAATCAGAAGCCGTTTCTGAATCAGCCGTTCCAGACACGCCCGGCATGACGAAACAATCTCAGGCGAATACTGACTTTCCAGACGCGAAAGCTCTTCTTCCAGGCGGCTGGTTTCCAGATCCAGCGGATCCAGCGCAACCTTCACTTCCCTATTTGCAGCTTTTTCGATCTGAACCGTATGTTCGTCCATGACCAGACGGAAATTCCAGAACAGACGCGCAAAGCTTTCCTTCAGATCAAAAGGCGATACTGCGCGAAATTCGAGCGATTCTACGTAGCGGGAATACAGACCGCTCTCTTCTTCAATGAGATGCGCCTGTTTCAGCGCATCCATAATGCGCTTTAGAGCGGGGCGGCAGGCTTCCGGCAGGGCGTAAACCTGCATTCGCTCATGGGCTGGGGCTAGAGCGTGATCATCAAAGACGATTGGCGAAATATGTACGGAAAGTGCGGAAAGCAGTTCACAGAGCGATGTCCACGCCGCTGGATTTTCGGAATAAATCGCCCACAGCTCTTCGTCGCCTTCATAGTGCGCAAACGCCGGCTGACCGGTTTTCAGACCCAGCCTGTTCATGACTTCCTCATCCTGCATGCAGGGTCTTTCATTGAGACATTCCGGCTGGAGAGAATCGCGTTCCGGACAGTCTGAAAGATCCGGATCCAGATTGTCTTCTTGGAGGGACTTTACAGTATTTAAACGATACGCTTTGCCGCTTTGAACGAGACCTTCCAGCAGGCTTCCTGCCGGTCCGGTTTTCTCAAAGCTCTGCACAAACATCCGGGCTAAAACCGAAGGCTTTGAAACGAAGGCTTCTGCATCGTTTTCGATGCTTCCGCTTTCCTCCGTTTTGTTCCTGTCCGATGCCCGATCGAGAGCTTCATCCGAGCAGTCTGGATTCAGGATATAGACGGGAACTTCTCCATCCATTTCGGTTTCGGTGTATACCGGACCGCACCTCGAAGATGAAATGGGCAAAAACGCTGTTGAATCTCCCTCATTCAGAAGTACAAGATCGATTTGAAGACTTTGATGACGGGTGCGCATCAGGCGGGCAATCTGCACAGCCAGCGCATAGTCCCGTTTCGCCTCTTCCTGATTTTTTGGAGCGCAGACCATCCGGAGCTGACGGGGTTCAAACGCAAAAAGCGTATGGAGAATATCTTCCACGTACTCCAAACGAAGTTCCATCCAGATCTGATGTTCGCTGCTGAAATCGAGCAGAAACGGAATTTCATCAATCAGAACTAAATCGTTGATCTTCCAGTCCTTGTAATCGTGACAGGCGGCAAGCGGCCAGAAGCTTTGTTCAAAACGGTTCAGGATATCGGCTGCACGCACGGCTTGCGCCGGATCCAGCTTAGCGAGCGCTTTATTCAGGATGCCCGTGTGCTTTTTATACGGCCCGCTGGCTTTCTGCTCCCCATTCCAGATTTCCAGAACGCAGCTTTTCCAGGCGAAAAACGCCGACCAGACGGTTTCGTTTGCGCGGGCAATCGATTCCAGTTCCTCCAGTCCCAGAGAAAACGGCGTAGCCGAGGCGCGCACGTCTCTGGCTTTTCGCAAATGGTGCTGGTGCACTTCCACCGAGCGTCGATCCAGATCATCCAGTAAAGCCAGATGTGCTTCATCGGCCTGATCCCACATGGACCGCTCTTTCCAGATTCCGTTCTGAAGCGTCAGACTGGGCGTGGAATCCACCAGCAGCAGATGGTGCTCGTGATGGTCGTACGTTCTGCCCGGAATGCAGGCGTCCAGATCATCCAGCCGGCTCCAGCCGCGGCAGAGCTTTTCGACAATCCAGCGGCGATGTTCCGCGCACACCAGATTTTGTCTGGCCTGGGCATACACCGGATCCGACAGGCGTTTTCGAAATTCGGAAAGTACGTCCTTCGGATTTTGTAGATCGAGCGTCAGATCGAATCCCGCCAGCTTTGCGGGAATAGTCATAGCGGTACATAAAGACGAATAGTACGCGTAAGGATCTTCAAATTCGCGTCTGGCAGCTTCCAGATCCGGCATGCTCTGGCGCTGCCATAACAGATGGGCATTAAACGCCAGCTCATCGAGCAGCCGGCATAGTTTTTCTTCGTCTTTGGAAAACTCTGCATCCGTTCGGATTGGCAAGGCTTCCATACTCGAACATGTAAAATCCGGTTCTTTTTCGTTTTCCTGCCACACAGCCAGCTCGTAGGGGCCCTCAGGAAACTGCTGATGAAAGCGAATATCGCAAAGGACGTTCTCTTGTGCACACAGATCGCTCAGCGAAGCAGCCAGATTGCGGTTTCTGGCATCCCGTGCGAGCGCAATGAAAACGGAATCCGAATGCAGAACGTCTTTTTGCAGTCTTCCCGGCAGATCGAACAGCGTATCCCCGATGAAATCGAGGTGCAGAGGATAAAAACGAATGGTTCCATACGAAGCATTTGCGGGAACGGATTTTTTCACGGTTCCAAAAGGCGTTTCGTAAATGAGACCGAAGAAATCCCGAAGACCCGGTCGCCCTTTTACGTACCGTTCAAATTCTTCCGGATCTTCGCTGACAATCAGAATTTCTACTGGGTTTTCCTCAAACTGAATCATCTGCAAAAGCAGATCGATAACCAGCTCGCTGAAAATGCCAAACCCGATCAGCATGACCCGGTTTTCCCGGCGCGTTTTCCCGTTCAATCGGGGATTTTGCCGGCCGACGGGCAGCTCAAACAGATGCGCATGAAGATGGCGCAGCGGTTCCAGTCCTCTTAAGCGGGAACTCGAAGACGCCTGAAAAAACTGTTCGAGCGAAATGAGCGCGCTCTGCTGCTTTTTGCGCCGCGTCATCTGCCGCACGCGGGATAAGATGGCGTTCAGATCTTCGAGCATCAGTTCCGCGCAAGGATAGCGGCGCGCGCGAGGCGCCAGAGCCCGGCTGATCATCTGCGCAAGCTGTCGTAAAAGGCGCGATGCATTTTTCAGAGCCGGATCCGCGAAGAGCCGGGAATTTTTCAGTTCGGCATACACCGCACCAAACGTACAGCCTGCCGGATTTCCATCCGGGGTTCTTCCGTGTTCGCTGTCTTCTTCGGTAAAAATCAGCGCGTTATACAAAATGGCGCCAATCGAATAGAGATCGGTCTGATTGCTTGGATCTTCCCAAAGCGCTTCGGGTTCCATATAGCCTGGCGTTCCCGTGACAATGAGGCCTGGTTTGTAAACCGAACAGATCGATTCCACATCGTACAGGCAGACGCCCTGCGAGAGATACGTATCGTTGTGCTTGCGGATGCCGAAGTTGGCCGGTTTGAGATCCCGGTGAACCATTCCGCTTTCGTGAAGCGACTGCACGCCGCGCAAAAGCGAACCGATCGCGGTCAGCAGCAGTTCCAGAACTTCACTCGCCGTTTTCGACGACTGACGAATGGAGCGGCAAAGATCCGCGAACGAAACGACGCGGGCAGCCGGCATCCAGATCCAGAAGCTGCCTTTCTGTCCTTCTTCTTCATAAATTTCGTACAAGGGCAGAAAGTTCGCCAGATCCTGCGACTTTCCTTTCTGAAGCGTCTCCCGAAGCAGGAAGTACGGGGCAAGCAGCGGATCGACAGAATCTGCACTCTCGCCCTTTTGTCCGTACTGTTTCAGTACCCCGCGAAAACTTTCCTCGTGATAAGCTTCGTACACCGTAGAAAAAGCTCCTTCGCCAAGTTTTGAACAAATATGAAAAACCCGGCACAGCCGCTCCTCGCTCTGTCTGGAATACAGCACCAGCCGGATTTCATTTGGATTTCGAATTTCCATACCCATTCCCGCATTCTTTTTGGTATTCTTTTGGGCCTTCATATCGGCCTTCTTCTCAGTCAGCTTTTTTTTCCTTTTCTTTTCAAGTTTCTTTTCAAGTCTTCTCGCACCTGTGCGTTTTGTCCGTCCCCGGACGACCGCTTTTTTTCAGCTGCTGGCGGTTTTCCTTTACAGCGACATGCTTCTACAGGGGCATGCTTCCCTCGCCCTGCAGCAAAATGGTTCTGCGTATTCGGCGGCTCTCCGGCTTCTGCTTTCTTTCAAAAGGCGAATAAGAAACCACACCGTCAGCCTGAAGTCTCCAGGTGCCGGCTTTTGCGATCGTTTCCCCCGAAAAATCAGCAAAAACCGGTGACTCTGGGCTTCGACGAACCAGAATACGTTCTATTCGATTTTCCGGCCCCGGATAGGCAGCCGCATTTGGGCCGGCGTTTTCATATCGACACAAACCGGCGTGCTGTCGTGCCGGTCGTATGTTCGATGCCCTTATCCAGTTTTCGAGCTGGAGCGCTAAAAAGGAACAGTCGTCCACACCGTTTCCTTTTTTCAGATAGCCCGTAATTCCCTCGAAGTTTTCGGATTCTATGAGCTTTCGAGCCTCGGTTTTCATGCGGTTGCGATCGTACAGTAAAGACCAGGCTCCATCCGAACAAAGCAGAATTGACGTATACGGCTTGCCGCAGACGTGTCCGATCTGAAGGAGACGCTCGCCATGCACTGTGGTCGATGCGGGTGTTCCGTTTTGCTTCGAAGCCGGCATGGCCAGCAGCCCCCGATCGGTTTCTTCTCCCATCGCCAGGATCATCGCATCGCCAAGCGAGAGATAAAACAGACGATCCGTATCCCGGTCGTATCGAAGCGCGGCGTATATACACGAATAGTCCTCTACGCTGCATCCGGTTTTTTCGGCTTCCAGTCGCTGGGCATTCCACACTTTCTCAAAGATTTTCTGGCGCTGAAGACCGGCCGGCCGGGTCAGATCCAGATCCATCAGCAGATCGAGCAGCGTGTGCACCGCGATTTTTGCGCCTTTCGCCGCTTTTTTACACGTACTGACTCCGTCCGCCAGTGCCAAAACGACACGATTTTCTTCCACTGCCGCGCCGATGCAGTCTTCGCAGTCTTTCTTTTCCTGGATATGACGCGTACCGCGATCCGACATCCAAAACAGCATTTTTCTTCCTCCACAGACATCTCCCTTCTTCGCCAGGAACTGCCGCGGCGGCAGAGCCGGTTGTTTCGAAAAAGAAAGGCGAAAGACAGAACCGTCCGCAAGGCCACCGATATAAGCAACCGATCTAAATAACCGATATACATAACAGAGAATTTCCTCTCGTATACATAACGGAAAATTCCCTCACGCAGAAGGTGCTGTCGGGCGGCCAGGAGCCGCTAAAGAATCAGGGAGGCGTAGGAGGAAAAGGTCAGCAGGACATCGAACAGATTTTTGCCGCTGACGGGCTGGTAGCCGGCGGCGATCAGATACGGATCCGCCTGCTGCTTAAAGGCTTTGAACAGATCTTCGTAGCACGCCCACATATCGGGGGAATCGACGGCGTGCAGATCGTTGAACAAATAGTAGAAGGCACTCAGCAAAACCGTCCGGCTCATCGCCATAAGCTGCGGCACGCTTCTGGGCTCTGGTTTCGGCTCAGCTTCTTGCGTGTTTGAAGCTTCGGCCTGTTTCTGGGAATCGGCTTGCTTTTTCAAACTGGCCAGTCTGTTTGCTTTCCCGTTTTGTACGGCTGCCTTCGGCAAAGTTTCGGGTACCGTTATCCCATTGTCCCTGGCCAGAACTCTGGCCAGGTTCAGGATTTCTTTGTCATCCAGATTCTGGTCTGCACACTGATTGCGAACCCTGGCCACAAAATCCGTCCAGATTTGCATGGGATCTTCCGCATCCGGTTCTTCTTCGGTATCGGACGGATTCAGCGCTTCCAGAAGCACTTCCGGCAAAAGGTTTTCTTCCTGCTTTCTGAACTGTTTTCCGTCTTTTCCTATAGAAGAGACCAGATTGTTGGCATTGATCAGAAGACGCGCAAACTGTTTGACGTCTTCGCCCGCAACGCCCAGTTTTTCTTCGAGCAGCCCGATCCCCTCTTTTTGCATGGAGCGTACGTCGGTAAACCACAGACCGCCTTTGCACGTCTGGGCATCCACGCCGCGCGCATTGAGCTGATCGAGAATCGCCTGATACTGCGCTCTGGCACTGCGCTGTTCCTGTGCCAGTTCCATGACGGTCGGCGTTCTCCTAGTATCCGTCAGCGCGTAGATATCGCAGTCGTAGTTTTCGAGAAGAAACGCTTTAAAATCCTCCTCCGACCACGAAAGCGCGTCCTGTCCTTCCAGATTCGAGGCGAGAGGGCTCTGCCGGACGTAATTTCGATACTGCTGTGTCGGCGTCTCCATAGCTTTTACGGACCTTCCGCTCTTACTTTTTTCACTGCGGATCGAGTCAATCATCTGTTCCGCGCGCTCAATTTTCTGCGCCGGACTCAGATCGTTCTGGCGAAGGTAGTAGAGATAGACCATTTCCGCGAAGTTCTTGTAATTGATGCCGCGGCCGGTCGGCACATACTCCAGTCCGCCTGCCCGGTTTGTCATGGATTCCGATAAAAAGCGGGTGAGGTTATTGTCGTAGTAGTCCCGGAACAGATTGATTTCGATATCGGAATCGTGATCCAGAATTTCAAAGTCCACCTGATTGTTCGTAAAGTAGCTCATGTTATAGACAATGGCGAAATAGTACAGCATCTGCACTGTAACGCCCTGTACGCGAAAACGGCCTCGGGCCAGATCATCGATTTTTCGAAGCAGTCCGTATTTGCCTTTCGGCTTCAGATCCGGCCTGTCTGCAGTGGCCAGCGGTTCAAAGACATCGTCATCGAGAAAATCCGCACCGTTTTCGAGCGTCATTCTCGGATTGCCGGATTTTTCGCGGACGCAGCTCTGCAGGTAGTTTTTGCCTCCAAACCCTGCGGATTTTGGAAATCCGCCGTATTTCACAAACTGCCGGAGAATGCGTACCCGAAGCGAATCGTCCTTCCAGGCTGCATCTTCGGGAAAACTCAGACGGTCCACATCGCGTTTGAGATATTCACTGGGTGTGGCATACGTCTGAAAGCGACGATAGAGACTGTTCAGCATGCTGGCTTCGACATCTTCAAACGTTTCCAGCTCGAATGCATACGTGTCGGTAAGGTGAAGATAGTAGTCATTGGACTGATCGGGCAAATACGAAATGCCCAGGCGATCGTAAAGATCCAGCAGCTTTTTTAAAGCGGACGGCCGCATGGATTCGGTGGCTTTTTCCAAAGCTTTCTGCCGCAGCGTGACAGCCCGTTTTGTATACAGGCCGCTGAATTCGTCTTCGAGCGAATCCAGCGCCGAAGCCAAGCGTCGGGTAATCGTTCTCTGGCTTTCCATCGTAGAAACTCCTCCTGTTTCCTGATTTCACAAAAATGATAAGATCCTCGCCAAACTGCCCTCGCGAAGGGGGTAATTTTTTACTGCCTTTCCAAAAACAGCCTCAGCATAGCGGGCATAGCGGGAATCGATCATCGGTTTTCATAAACATATTCGTGATCATTTTGGATGATCGTTCTGTTTCTAGGATATCCAATCGGGATTTAAATGGTCATTCTTTTTGGAACGGGGCAGGAATTGTGTACGATCTCTGAGATTTCCTGCAGGTTCTGGATGGTCCAGAACGAGCAAAAGCGGTGAAAAATGCGCACTGAGCGATGAAAAAATTGCAGATAAGCAGACAAACACAGAGAAAGGCAGAAACAAACAGCTCCATCCAGTCCCTTCTCTGCCTGCGAGAAGGACGGAATGAAACTGTCTGGGTCGTGTCTGTTATTTTCTTGTTCCTGTAAGTTTTACTTGTTCTGGCCAGAGGGCATGCGCGCTGGCTGATTTGAATACAGCATCGTCGTTCTGGACAGCTCATCGAGCCGTTCATCCAGATCGTCGCCGTCCTTTAAAGTCTGGCTCTGGCGCAGTTCGAGCAGCTTGTCGATCACGCCGTTGATACGGTTGAGAAGATCCGTCGAATCCGCCACGTAATTGTCCAGAAAGCGGATCCGCTTTTCCGTTACGTCGGCACTGCCGAATACTTCAACAGCCTGACTGGCGTTTTCATAGTTTTTTTCGAGAACGTCTCTGGCTCCGTCCAGTACGCTCTTGTAGCGGGAAGCAGACATCCAGGAGCTGCCAAAGGAATCCTGAATCAGACGGTCGATCGCATTTTCGCTCTCCTCCGCCTGTTCAATCTGCTTTTTCAAAATGGCCAGACGCTTTCGATACGGTTCGGGAACCTCTCGCTCATATTCCGGCGCTTTCGCCTGGACAGGAAGCGGAGGCTTTTGTTCCGCATCTGGCGCGGACCGCTTTGTCGAAGGGCGGGCCGAATGGGACTGGATGGCTTTGAAAAAGCGCGTTACGGCAAGCAGGCCGTAAAAAAGCGAAAGCATGCAGAACAGAAAAGCAAAGAAATTTTTCGACCGGTCAAAAACGCCGAGCAAAAACGTAAAGCAGATGCCAAATACAATCGCATATCCGGCTGCAGCATACGCAGAAAGTTCATCAAACGTGTGAAATGCCTTTTTCCTGTTCAGACTGTTTTTTCTTTGTGCCATGACAATTCCTCTTTTTCTTTCCAGATCCTTGTCCTTTTCACCAGCCCTTTGTCCTTTTTTCCAGAGCTTTGGTCTTTTTTCTTCCCCTTTTGGATGAAGCGTTCGATTCAAAAGATCGGACTGCTATCATTTTAGCAGTCCCTTAGACGAAAAGAACTGCGCCGGACGCCAAATCGTCCAGACGGCCTGTCTTTATTGCCTGCAGGTTTGAAAAGGAAGAATCCTGTGCTTAAAGGGATGGAGAGAGAGGAGAATGCCTATGCAGCAGGCCGCCATGCCGCCAGACGATTTTGGCAAACGAAAAAAGAAGCCGCCTTTGCCGCCGCAAAAGGACTCCCGTTCTTTTCATGCCTCAAATCGCGCCTCAAAAAATACGGCTTCCCAGAACGCTCGCAATCGACCGGCTTTTCATCAGATCTCCAGACTGCTTCATGCGCTGAAGCCAGCACCCGTTGCGCTTCTTATCGCCGGTCTGTGCTTTGTCCTGCTTCCGGTTTATGTGATGCGTTCCTCTTCCATCTCCGATTTTCCCTATACGGACGATGCAGACGGCGTGCTTACACTGGAAAAAGCCGGCGTAAGCGTTCAGGTCGCTCACCTTGAGAAGATCAATGGCGTCAGCTTCGCCACCCTGCAGATTTCCAGACAGGATACGCTGAAATCGAAGAGCATGAGTATCAACGTCTACGACACCCGAACAGAAGAAGATGACCCGAATTCGTATTCCGCAGACGCCTGCACCTGGATCGATATGCCCTTTGGCGTCGATACGATGTATCAGACGCTGGCCCTGTCCGGAAGCGAAAAAACGGATCTGGACGCGAACGATCTGTCCTTTTCCGTTGACGGATTTTGGGAAAGCGACCTGCGCTCCGATTACGACTTTCTCGATGAGAAAGGAACGATGAGCGACGAAGACCTGCTGAAAGCATATCGCGAGCTTGGAGATCAGAACTACACCGTTCAGCTGACAGATGACGGCAGGGATTCCAGCTATTCGACGATCGCCTTTTCGTTAAGCTGGCCCGACGATAGACCGAATTCGTATTTTGGACACGTCAACATTCTTTACAAAAAAGAAGGGCAGACCGTATTTGCGGATGTCTACGAAATGAAACCTTCCGCCGGATCGTCCAGCTTTCAGTACGTCTACACCCCTTCCCTTCCGATTCCTGACTACGATGAAGTCGAAGTCCTGAAAATCGACTGAGAAAACATCAAAGCTTCGAAACCCGTTGTTCTGCATGGGCTTTCGGAGCTTTTCTTATTTTTTCGCTATGAAAAGAGGGACGGAATGCTAGATTTTTTTTATGAACTTTGAAAAAATTCGCCCGCAGCTCTGGAAGTATGGCCGCCGTGGGCGCCAGGCGCTTTCGGCCGCCGTCAAAATCGGGATCGGTTCTGCCGCCGCCATTCTGGTCTGTCAGCTTCTGAAGCTTCCCAATGCGGCATCCGCGGGAACCATTACCCTGCTGACTCTGATTGCCCGTACCCGTAAGGATACGATTCAGCTGATCGGCTGGCGTCTGGTTTCCTTTGTGATTACCGTCGTGATCTGTGCCGTCATTTTCCCTCTGGTGGAAAAGTCGTATCTGGCTTACGCTCTGTTTCTTTTCGCCGACGTGCTGATTCTTGATCTGCTCAACTGGCAAAGTACGCTTTCCGTCAACGCGGTCATCGGCGCGCACTTCCTGATCAACCGGGACTTTTCTGCGGAATTTGTGATCGATGAGCTGATTCTGCTCATGATCGGTACGCTCATCGCCTTCGGACTGAATCTTCTGCAGCCGACGCTGAGTGAACGCGAACGCCTGTATCGAAAAATCGGCGCCGTCGAAGCCGAACTGAAAACGTGCCTGTGCGACGTGTCGGCGTATTTGCGCAAGGAACAGAAAGCCGACGTTTCGCGCAGCGATCTCAATCTCCTGCAGGAGGAACTGAACGAATGCATCGCCCAGGCCACCCAGTTTACGCAAAACTCCTTTCACGAACGGGACAAATGGTTTCTGCAGTATTTTGAAGTGCGGCTTTTGCAGTGCATGATTCTCAAGCAGCTGCATGCTCATGTCAAAGCCATTCAGTCCATACCCGGACATGGCAAACTGGCCGCAAATTTTATCGACACGCTCTCCTTTCACGTAACGGAATCTTCCCGGCCAAAAACGCAGCTTGAAGACGTCGACCGCCTCATTCGGCAGGGCGCCTTGTGTCCGGATGAGCAGAGCGATTTTGAAAGTCAGGCGATGTTTTATCACGTGCTGCTCGACTTGAAGGAATACCTGCAGCTCGAGAGCGAATTTCTTTCTTCCTTAAGTCCAAGACAGCTTCGCCAGTACGAAGAAAAGGTAAATTACCTCCCAAAAGAAGCTGTTTCGTAATCCATCCAAGTCCGGGTTATCGACAGTTTCGAGCCTGCTCTCTTTCGCGCTGATCTGCTTGCGCCCCTTCCCGCATGCATATATTCGTCAAAAAAGGAGGCACATCCGTCTTGAAAATCAAGACGGACCCCTTGGTCCGCTGGAAAAACCTGAAAAGCCGCCCCCATAAAATAAAACAGAATCTGTTCCTTTGAGAGATGCCGAGACTGGCATCTCTTTTTCTTTTCCCGCTTTTGCCTGCACGATTGGCGGCAGGCGTTTTATGCCTGAATCGGGACGATTCAGTGTTTTCGGCCCATGGGAAGAAAAGGCTTTCCCCGTTTTCGTTTTTGCGTTTTATCGTATTATTCACTTTATATAAAGCTGTTTTTTCAACGGGAAATTTCCCGCCGTCCTGGGAAATACCCAGAGTTTGAAGCGCTTTCCCAACGTCCTTGCAAACCATTTACCTGTTTCTGGAAGTTTTCTATTCTGTCCTCGTCAACAGGGCGAACAGCCAGGGAGGAAAAAATTATGAGCATTGTATTAGCCAGAGTCGACCAGCGGCTCATCCACGGAATCGTCGTGACCCAGTGGGCAGGAGTGACGAAAGCCAAACGCCTGATGGTCATCGACGACATCGTATCCGGCGATGAAATCCAGAAACAGGCGATGCGCATGAGCAAGCCGGCCGGAACAGGCATGTCCATCATCGACACCGAAACCGCCATCCGTAACTTCAAAGCGGGCAAGTACGACAACCACAACGTCTTCGTCATTGTGCGCGAGCCGGAAACGCTCGTCACCCTCAAGGAAAACGGTATTGAGATTCCGAAAGTCAACATCGGCATTCTCTTCGACGGCGAAGGCAAAAAGACGGTGAAAAAGATGGTTTCCGTCAGTGAAAAGGAAGTCCAGGACTTCCGCCGTCTGCAGCAGCTCGGCGTACCGGTAACGTTCCACTATGTACCGGGCGAGAGCGAAGAAGCCTTTGAAACGTACATCAAGGACGAAAAAACCGTCCCGATCCAGACGGATCTCTCTAAGCAACTTCACCCCTTTGCCAAAGAGGCGCTCGCAGTCGATTCAAACCAGGAAATCTGAACACGCAGATCAATCATTCTGAGAAAGGAAACTGAATATGGAAATTTTACAGGCTATCCTGATCATCCTGCTCGCTTGCTGGATGGTCATTGACCAGCAGGGGCTCGTCCTCATGACCTGGTTTCCCATCATGATCTCGGTTCCTGCCGGCATCATCATGGGCGATCTCACTACCGCACTTATGATCGGCGGAACATTTCAGCTGATGAACCTTGGCGTCGCCAACATTGGAGGCAGTTCCGTCCCCAACTGGGGACTAGCCGCACTGGTCGGCATCTTCGTTGCCTGCCGTACCACGGGCGATCTCGATTCCGCCAAAGCCGTTGCGCTGGCGGTCGGCGTTCCTGTCGGCATGCTCGGCATTCAGCTCGACGTTCTTGCCAAACTGCTCAACACCTACGTAGCCAACGCAGCCAAAAAAGCCTGCGATGCGCTGAACTTCAAAAAAATGGAACGCATTCTCTGGCTTGGACCCGTCATCTTCATGCTTTCCACCGCTCTGCCAACTGCACTTTGCGTCATCTTCGGCGAACAGATCGTCAGCTTCATTCTTTCCGTTGTTCCCGAATGGTTTACCAATGGACTGTCCATCGCGGGCAACATGCTTCCGGTTGTCGGTATCGCGCTTCTGCTTCAGGCTATGCCGGCTAAGAAATACCTGTCCATGCTTCTGGCCGGATTCGTACTATCGGCCTATCTGAACGTGCCGATGCTCGGCGTTTCGATCATCGGTCTGGCTCTTGCCTACTATTACTTCACCACCGCATCGTCTAAGCCGGCCGCTGCCGTCGCAAAGAGTGCCGGCGATACGGCAATCATCGAAGAGGAAGGAGATGACTGGGATGAGTAAAAATATGGAAACTCCATCCGTTATTCAGGAAAACAGCCCGGCACCCGCAGCCGAAAGCCATCGGGTGCTGACCAAAAAAGATATTCGTACTGCTGCATTTCGCTACATGTTCATGGCCTGCAACGTTTTCAACTACGAAAGCCAGCAGGGACCTGGCGTCGTTTTCGGTCTGAAGAAAGCACTGCGCAAGCTCTATCCGAACGATGAAGATTACCGGGCTTCGCTCGACAACCAGTTCAAGTACTTCAACACTACAACCTGGATGGCCAACATTCTTCTTGGCGCCTCGCTGGCCATGGAGGAAAAAGACGGTCTGGAGGCGCTCGACACCGTACAGAACTTCAAGACCGGCATGATGGGGCCTTTAGCCGGAATCGGCGACACCCTGATCTGGGTTCTGTATCCGACCATCATGGGATCCATCGCAGCCTACATGGGTCTGGAAGGCAATCCGATCGGCGCCGTCATCTGGATGGTCCTGAATATCTGCTTCCTGTTCCTTCGCTTCAAGCTGTTCGACCTCGGCTATGAATCCGGTCTGAAGCTGATTACTGCTTTAGGCGACAAACTGCAGACGTTTACCCAGGCCGCTTCCATCATGGGGCTGACCGTCGTAGGCGCCCTCATTCCTTCCGTAATCCATATGACGGTCGGTCTGGAATTTGCGTTTGGCGAAGTGGCTCTGAACATTCAGACCGGCGTACTCGATTCGATCATGCCAGCTCTGCTCCCCGCACTGCTTACGTTTACGGTGTACAAGCTGCTCTCTTCGCGAAAAATGAGCGTCATTCAAATCATCTTCGCCATCATTGCGCTGGCGCTGGTCTGCTCCTTCTTCGGTATTCTGACCGTTTAATTTCCTTACTTTGTCTTTCCCTTCTGGAAAGGCACACCGAAATAAAACAGCTGCCGGCTTTTCTTTCAATAAAATTTCCGGCAGCTGCTCTCGTTCTGATCGTTCTGCATTCTCATTTCTTTACCCCATTTACGAAAGGATACCTGCTGATCATGACCAAAATCATTCTCGCCAGCCATCACACTATGGCTTCCGGCTTAAAAGATACTCTCAACTACATCTTCCCTTCCGATCTTGAAATTGCGGACATTTCCGCCTACCTGAACAACACCCCCATCGAAGAAGAACTCGCCGCTGTCATCGATCCTGTCGATCCGGCCGATGAAATTCTGATCTTTACCGACATGCCTGGCGGTTCGGTCTGCCAGGCATGCGCGCCCTACATTCTCAAACGGCCCAATACGCATCTGTTTGCGGGAATGAATTTGCCGCTGGTGCTTACTCTGGCGCTGCAGGCGCAGAGCGGCGCTCTGGATGAAGCAGGCATTGAAACCGCCATTGCGGAAGCCCGCTCGCAAATTGTTTACGTCAACGCGTCCTTTAGCGCATCCGACGATGACGAGGAGGATGAATAATGCGCGGCAAGTCGACCGACTGGTGGAAAAGCAGCGTCATTTATCAGATTTACCCCCAGTCTTTTCAGGACAGCAACAACGACGGCATCGGCGATCTCAACGGGATCCGCTCCCGTCTGGACTACATTCAGAAGCTTGGCACAGACACGATCTGGCTGAACCCAATCTATGTATCTCCGCTTATCGATAACGGATACGATATTGCCGACTACCGGGCCATTCATCCGCAGTACGGAACGATGGAAGACTTTGAGCAGCTGCTCAGAGAAGCCCATGAAAAAGGGATTCGCATCATTATGGATCTGGTCGTTAATCACACATCCGATCAGCACGAATGGTTTAAGCAGTCCCGCTCTTCCCGAAACAATCCTTATTCCGATTTCTACATCTGGAAAGACGCGAAAGAAGACGGCTCGCTTCCCAACAACTGGGGCTCGACGTTTGGCGGACCGGCCTGGACGTACGTTCCCGAACGCGATCAGTACTATTTGCACTGCTTTGCCAAAGAGCAGCCCGATCTGAACTGGGAAAATCCGGCGGTTCGCGAAGCGGTTTATGAAGACATGCGCTTCTGGCTGGATAAAGGTGTCGACGGATTTCGCATGGATGTCATTTCGGTCATCTCCAAAGATCCCGCCTTCCCGGACAATGACGGCCGCTTCCCCTATACAAAGTCCTATTACATGGGCAGTTCCAACGGACCGCGCGTTCATGAATTCCTGCAGGAAATGAATGAGCAGGTGCTCAGCCGCTACGATGTGATGACCGTCGGCGAAACGCCAAACACCACAACAAAGCAGGCTCTGCTTTTTACCGATCCGGCGCGAAAAGAACTCAACATGGTTTTCCAGTTTGAACACATGCATCTCGATTATGGAAAATACGGCAAGTTTTCCGTCGAACGCGCTCCGCTTGCCGATCTGAAGGAAAACCTGTCCAAATGGCAGAACGATCTGGAACAGGGATGGAATTCCCTGTACTGGAACAACCACGATCAGCCGCGTGCAGTATCCCGCTATGGCGACGATCAGCGCTTCCGCATCGAATCCGCAAAAATGCTTGGCACCCTGCTTCATGGCATGAAGGGAACGCCCTTCGTTTACATGGGTGAAGAAATTGGTCAGGTAAACCCGGAATTTGAACGTCTGGAAGACTATCAGGATATCGAGACCCGCGCCTTTATCGATCTGCTTCGCGAAAACGAAGAATCCGAAGAGTTCATTCGTACCGTCTGCCATAACGGCAGCCGGGACAATGCCCGTACGCCGATGCAATGGGATTCAAACAAGTCCAATTACGGCTTCTCAAAAAGCGAGCCCTGGCTGCCCTTTACCAAAGCCAGAGACGTTTTTACCGTCGAAGACGCGCTGAACGATCCCAATTCCGTCTTCTACCATTACCAGAAGCTCATCGCTCTGCGAAAAGAACTCCCGGTTTTGCGCAACGGAACGTACTCGCTCAAAATGAAAGATCATCCAGAGATCTTCGCTTATAAACGAGCCAACGAAAACAGCAGCCTGTATAACATCTGCAGCTTCGCCGATCAGGATATTCCGTTCTCCCTATCCGATCTTGGCCTTTCCAAAGAAGAAGAAAAATGTCTTTCATGCGCAAAGCTTCTCCTTTCCAATTACTGCGACACCCCAGAAACGCTCTCGAAGATCCAGACGCTTCGTCCTTATGAAGCGCTCATGATTCTTTTTGACAAGACGATCGACTGATTTTGAAGACTCCAGAATCTGGAGTCTTTTCTGTTTCTGCGCTTTGATCTTTTCAGTAAGCGGAGTGCCCCTCACACTTCGCCTGATCACGGAATGTGCACGAAAAAGGGATGGATGTAAAAACGGTCTTATCGATTTCTGAAAATTCCTGTACCTTAAAAACGGACCGAAAGAGTATGGCTGTACAAAACCTGTTTTTCTTTTCCATCCATTCTGGATGGACTATCCCCCGCACTAAGGAGAAAGGAGAAGGATCATGAATTTTTTCCAGCAGGTAAAAGTGAGCTATGACGGCTTAAACGATACAGAAAAGGAAATGGCCAGTTTTCTCGTTTCCCATACAGAAGATCTTTGCGGCCTGTCCATTAACGATATGGCGAAAATGCTGCAGTCGAGCCGGTCATCCGTACTGCGCCTGGCGCAGAAACTCGGCTATCGCGGCTATTCCCAGATGAAATTTGAAATGCAGGAAGCGTTGAATGCGCGGGAAGTCATTCCGCAGGATCTGGTCGATCAGTACCGTCACGATGTGATGCGAACGTTCGATATGTGCGCGCAGTTCAATTATACGCCGCTGCTGAAAGCCATCGATTCGGCAAATCGCCTGATCATTTACGCGACCGGATTTGTACAGAACAACTATTCCCAGCAGTTTTCTTCGGAGCTTTTTCTCTACGGCAAGCCGAATCATCTGATTTCTGGAGAAACGAACTTTGAAATTATCGCCCGTACACTGACGCCGGACGATCTGGTCATTATCACCAGTCTCAGCGGAGAAACCCCGCATCTCAAAAACATCGTCAATCTGCTCAACATTCGAAAAGTCCCGATCTGTTCGGTGACGATGCTTTCCAAAAACTCTCTCAGCGATCACAGCCAGTTCTCGCTGCACTATGAAATCTCCCCGCTTCCACTGCAGGCCGAAGACTCCAAATCCATGAACGCCCTTTCCATCGCATTAACAGTTCTGGCAAGAAAGTATCTGGAATACGCGCACTTCGATGAAATGTAAACTGCAAATCCAGGCGTCCGATCCTCGAGCCGCTGAAAGCGAAGAATTCTCTGTTCATAAAACGCAGACAAAGAAAAATCCCCGAAAGATATCGGATTTCTCCTTTAACTTTCGGGGATTTCATTTTGTTCGGCGACTACTTATCTTTGCCTTGCGGCTATTG
>NZ_CAPAEZ010000038.1:1913-23563 GCF_948576815.1 uncultured Allobaculum sp. | reverse complement strand
TAGCGTATCTAATATTCAGTCTCGCGTATACCCGTCGATTGTTTGACACTTACAATCCTTTCTTGAGCGGAACGGCTTCTAAGCGCCAATGAAAAAAGGACTCCAGCCTGATCTGGCTAGAGTCCCTGAATTTCTGTTCTATTCTGGCAAAAGCGATCCCTGGGGAGGCTTTTGCATAGTTTATTCGTTGTTGAGTTCCCAGCGGCTTTGCGCTTTGACGCAGAGCGTCTTGTACGGTCTGGCCGCAAAAGCCAGATACCCGCTGACAATTTCTTCAGCCGGTTTGGCCTCGCACGCGATCAGGCCGCCGTTACCGGCACCGTCTTCGGCGCGTTCAAATTCAATCTCACGACAGGATACGTTCGCTTCCCCAAGCTGTGCCCCCATCGCGGATGCCCGTTTTGACGCCATACGCAGTGCTTCGTCTTCGAGCGCCGCAAACGTCTCTTCGGTTTTATCGCAGGAAAAGGACAGAGAGATTTCGACCGGGAAGGAAGCGGCTGTGATGATTTGCCACAGGCGGCAGAGCTGTTCATGATCAAATCGCCCGCGTACTTTCAGCTTCGCCATCGCCCGCTGTTTCGGCGGATTATCCTGGGCGGCTGAATCGATATCGCATAGGCTGAATGAATTCGGATCAATGCCTGCGTTCTCCATAGAAGCCATCAGCTGATCGCTGCACTCCTGCAGACGGTGCAGACTGGCCTGCATGGAAAGCCCTTCGCACTTAATCGTGAGCGAAATTTCCATGCTGTCGCAGACCAGCGTCTTCTGCGCTTCCGTCTTCAAAACAACACTCGTCATAGATTTTCTCCTTCAGATCAAGAGGTGTGATCCTGTTTCATACATCTTAAAGGATTATGAAAACTCTTTCAATCCTTTAGGTAAAGGTGAATAAATCCATTCGTGTTATTTTTGGAAAATTTCTTTCCCTCTTTTCATGCGAAATTGGTTTTTCAAAATAGAAAGACAATATGGATGCGTATTTCCCTTACCGTTGCGGGATCCCTCTACTTCTGCGAATTTACGCGCTGCGCAACGAGTTCCTTGAAAATATCTCCGCGCTGCTCGTAGCTTTTGAACTGATCAAATGAGGAAGTCGCCGGACAGAGCAGAATGACTTCACCTTCTCTGGCATTCGCCAGTGCCGCATCGAGTGCTTCTTCCATCGTTTCCAGTACTACGGTGTTTGAGAAAATATCCGGGAACTTCGGTCCGATCTGTCCAAAGGCGTAGCACTTCGCGATCACCGGATCGTATTCCTTTAAAACGGAGTAGTCGATTCCCTTGTCCTTGCCGCCTGCAAGCAGATGAACGCCGCCTTTAAAACTGGAGAGCGCCGCGATAGCGGAATGGGTATTGGTCGCCTTGGAGTCGTTATAAATGCGAACGCCATTGAGTGTATCTACATATTCAATACGGTGTTCAACGCCTTTGAATGTCTGGATGACGTCTTCAATATCTTCCTGCTTCACGCCCATCAAATAAGCCATGGCAGCGGCCATCATCGCATTGCCCAGGTTGAAATCGCCGACCAGTTTGAGATCAGCCGCGGTAAACAGCCGGGTGCCCTGAAGACAGACTTCCCCGTCTTTTACACAGAGATCCGCATCGGGATTCGTAAGCGAAAAATCAATCACCTGACAGGGAATGTTTCTGGCATACTGCATGATCGTTTCATCATCGATGTTACGGATGAAATAATCGTCCATCGTGCAGTTTTCGTAAATGCGGAATTTGGAAGCGTAGTACGCGTCCAGACTGTCCATGTAATCGAGATGGTCCGGCGCCAGATTGGAAACGACCGATACGTGCGGACGGAACGTATCGATGCCCAGCAGCTGGAAGTTGCTCAGTTCCAGTGCGATTTTTGCGGGTTTGTCCTTCAGTTCGAGAGCACATTCAGAAAGCGGAATACCGATGTTTCCAGCCGCACGCGCGTTCGGATCGGCCTTTTTCAGCATTTCGTAAAGAATGGTCGTAATCGTCGTCTTGCCGTCCGTTCCCGTTACCGCCGCGTATTCAAAGTTTTTTGCGATGCGATACGCAGTTTCGATTTCGGTATAGACCGGTACGCCGGCTTCGACAAAATACTTCACCAGCGGTGCTCGATACGGGATACCCGGATTTTTCACGACGAAAAGATAGTCTGTATTTTTCAGAAATTCAGGATGACCGCCGTCGTAGACGCGGATCCCCTCCTGTTCGAGTTCGTTCTTTTCAGGAACTTCCTTCATATCCGTGAGGATCACATCGTATCCGTTTTGGTTCAGTAACCGAGCGCCGGCTATGCCCGAACGGGCGGCGCCAATGACAAGGACAGGTGCTGCCATGCTTTTCTCCTTTACGCATCGGCCAGGCTTTCGTTTCGGCCGATTTTCTTCTGCTTTTCCAAAGAGACTGGTCTCTCTTTGTATTCGTTTTGCTCCAGACCGTATTGCTCATGCTGCATCTAGCTCTCGCTTTACGAGGTGAAGGCAAGCTGGCCTTTACGGTATTCAGGCAAAAATCTAAAACTTCAATATCTAAATTCGTTTAATTCGGTTTTGATTGTATCGCTTTTGTGCGCCATACGCGAAACTCTAAAGCTTTTCGCCGAGTTTCAAAAGAATCAATCCGACCAGATTCGGCGATATATAGAGGCGTTTCGCTGTTTCGCTGGTTAGAGATTTGAATGGCATGAAAAAGGCCTGATTCCTTTTCGAACCAGGCAAATGAATCAACGGGAATTAATGAAGAATAGCCAGCAGGATGGAAAGCGCGCCGGCGACCATGCCGCAGCCCCAGAACACGTAGCAGACTTTCATCTCACTCCAGCCCTTCTTTTCAAAATGATGGTGAAGCGGCGCCATCAGGAAGATGCGCTTTCTGGTCTTTTTATAATAGGTGACCTGAATGATATCCGAGAGCGCTTCCGCAATGAAGACGATACCTGCAATCAACAAATACAATTCCGTCTGGGTAACCATAGCCGCTGCGGCAAGCAGACCGCCAAGAGCCAGGGAGCCCGTGTCGCCCATGAACACTTTGGCCGGATGAATATTGAAAAACAGATAGCCGATCAGGGCGCAGATGACCAGAAACAGAATCAGAGCGGTATTCAGATCGTTCATCCACACCGCAAAGCAGAGAAACGGAATGAAAGCAGCAATGCAAAGGCCTGCGCAAAGGCCGTCTACGCCATCCGACAGGTTGACTGCGTTGGTCGTGCCGGTAAACATGAAAAAAGCGATGATCACAAACAGCCAGGTGGGAAGAACCGCAAAGGACAGGTTGTGCAAATAGAAGGCCGGCTCATTGTACATAAGATAGAGCGCGATCAGAACGAGCGCGAGAATCGACTGCAGACCAAACTTCAGTTTTGGTTTTAAACCGATGTTGGAGTGCTGAACGACGATCAGATAATCATCCGCAAAACCGATCAGACCATAGCCGACATACGCCAGCAGAACAATGGCTGTGTTGATCGTCCAGCCAAACGGCCGGAAGAAAGCGTAATACACAAGGTAGACGAGAACAGGAATGAGAACAAAGGCGATTCCGCCCATCGTCGGGGTTCCCGATTTGGCTTTATGACTTTCCAGTCCTTCCTCTCGCTCCGTCTGGCCGTATTTGAGCTTGCGTAAATAGCGAATCAGCGCCGGCATGCACGCCAGCATCAGACACAGCCCCGCAATTCCAGACAGGATGACCATCGTCAGAAGCCCCGGAGTACTGGGCAACCCGTTAAACATAGATAACATGAAATTTCGCCTCTCTTATTTGTATAAGGGTATCGACCTCGATCTGTGTTTCTTCTTCCGGCAGCGCAAATCCATTTCCAAAGGGATGCGTTGATCGTTTAGGACACCCGTTCAGAATTACGGCACAAAAAGCCGTTTTTCTATGCGAAAGAAAAAAGATAGAGGATACAGCGGGTCGAAATCCCGTTTCAATTCCATTTTCAATACCGATCGAGGCTGTTCACATACGCCGGACGGCCGGATTCTGATCGCAAAAAACACCAGAAAAGCAGCCGGGAAAAATAGATGAGCAGCCTGCTTCTGCCGGATTTGCGTACCAAAAAAGGACGCAGGCGGGCAGATCGCATGAATTATACCATGATTGGGAAAACGCAGGAAAAACGGGATTTCCCTATTCTGCGTACGACTATTCCCGCTTCTTTGAAGCCATCGTTTTCTGGATCTGATCCATCAGCTGTTCGCCCTGCGAGCGGGCAAACAAGGAGCAGCAGGCTTCATAGTCTTCATCATCCCAGGCTTTTTCATCCGTTAAATACAGCTGATAGCCGTTCGTACAGGAAACAAAGTGAACACGCTTTGAATCAAAAGGCGAAATGAGCGACGAGAAGATTTCGCAGGGCAGCCCGACAAACGTCTGCGCATCCCAGCGCACAAACGTTACATTCATTTCTCGCTTGGGTACGCCGTCATAGCTTATGGCGTAAATACAGCGTGCCTGATCAGCATCCCGTTTGACGGCGGCAAGCCGTAAAGTCAGCGGATCCAGCGGGTTTCCTGCAACGCTGGCCTGTTCCAGTTCGTTCAGATGGTTCTGACTGGCTTCCAGCCGTCTTTGCGCTTCCTGTACTGGTTTTGGGCGGGCGCTTTGAAGAACATATGTTTTTTCAAAGACCTCAATGGGTTTTACAGGCTGTTCGTTCCAGCTCAAGCCCAAAACAGCGCTTGCCAGAATGGATCCCAGACGATCGGCTTCGTCAAAACTGGATGCTTTGCGGGTATAGCGCGTGGAAATATCGCCGCAGGCCCCGTTAAAGAAAAGAACCTGATCATACCCGGCTTCTTTCAGATGCTTGCGCGCGGCTCCATAAAAATCAGCCGATCCATATACATTGGAAGCGTTCAGAACCGTCGGATGACAGGCAAAGAAAACAAGCAGAGCCTTTTGCGCATCCGTCTCGATCTGAAGGGCGTAAAGCGCATCGTTACCAGGCAAACTCGGATCGGTACGATTGCTGCCAAGGCCTTTACAGAGCGAATACCCGGACTGCACGTGCAAAATGCGTCCATCTTTCATCGTATTCCAGGCATCCAGGATGGCTGCGCCTACGCTTTGTGCGACGGCTTCAATCGTCTTTTCGTCGGTCTTGCAGGCAAAATACTGCGCCTGCTTCAATATTCCGGATCGGGTTTCTAAAAGGCCGCCCATGGCGGAATGGGTATGGATCGCATGTACGATCAGCGTACGCGCCGGAAAGTTCTGGGCATCGAGCGCTGCCTGGATGGCTTCGATCAGCAGATGATCCACAGCCAGGACGTCCAGACTGGCAATCACGATCACTTCCTCCATCTGGTTTAAAACCATGATTGAAGCCATGAGCGGATCATGACTGCCTTTCGCACTTCGCGTCTTTCCATAGCCGGCCAGCGGCGTGTCGATCGGAAGCGAAAGTTCCCTATGGGCAACGCCGGCCTGAATGCATATTGTATTGCCGGATTTTTCTCTGATTCTGTCCGTGGAATCCATGGCGTTTTCATCGAGTTCGCATGAGTTTTGTGTATTGGTTTTCATACCTTTATCTTAGCCGCAAAGCGCGCAGATGAGATCGGATTTTCGGAAGAAGGCAGCTATGAGTGCGTATGGAGCGGATCGTCGAAATCTGGCGTACTTTAAAGGAAATTTGCGATCTTTCATTCTTCCCTTTTGAACTTGTTTTCAATTCCCTGTACAATGTACAGCGTTTGGTAGAAATTCCCCTGATTCAGGCCTTCTCATTGCTCGGCTTGCCGAATGGAAAAGGCCCCGCCAGATTCGTCTTTGTACTTTATTTTTGAAGACTTGAATTTGTATGGGTTGAATGTTACTATCTTTAACGACTGTTTGGACAGTCAAGACTGGAGAAGGAGGGATCAAGATGTCTAGAAAGTGTGCAATCTCTGGTAAAGGACCTATGTCCGGAAACAAACGTTCTCACTCCATGAGAGCTTCCCGCCGCAAATGGAACGTAAACCTGCAGAAAGCAACTGTCATGGTGGACGGTGAACCAAAAACAATTCGGGTTGCTGCCAGAACACTCAGAACCATGAAGAAACAGGGTACCATCTAATTCCTGCTCTTCCTGTGGACTGTAACATCCTAATCGAATACTGATTACATGCAAGAGAGGCCGCCAAGCGGTCTTTTTTTGTGCTTTGCTGACGGTTTCCGATGAAGCAATAAAAAGCAGAAAAGGCATTCCAGAGAGGAAAAATCCTCGTTGGGATGCCTCTTTTCATGGAATGCCTGTTTCATCCTTCCAAACTGCACGGAGAAAGCCAGATCGCTTGGTCCGACATTCTGTCCAGTCTGGATCAAAACGGCGTTATTTACCTTTTTGATCTTTACGATCTTTTCTGTTTTTGCGATGCAGTCCGAAAAGGGCGAGCAGCGCAGCGCCGGCGCTGATCACGGATGCGCCAAATGTTGGAAGAAGCGATGCGGCCGTATCTGGTGTGTTTGCCGCCTTGGAATCGTCTTTCGGATCCGTTTTGGGATCGTTCGTTTTGTCGTTTTTCGGATCTTCCGGCTGTTCTGGCTGTTCGGGGTCTGGAGCATTTTCTTCTTCCAGGCGGCTTGTGAGCAGGCAGTCTCTTCTCTCTTCAAGCCCAAAGGAAATAGAAGATCCGTCCGCAGAGCGTGTAAAGTCGATCGGTGTCCATGTGCCGTTTGAAAGAGCGAAAAGACGAAGCTCCGTGCCTTCTTTTCGCATCTCTTCAGGAAGACGCATTTGTGCAGGCACAGAACAGCCTGTCGATTTAGCGTTCTGGCCATTCGATCCAAAGGGATGTTCGAGCGCAAGAGAGAAAGCAAGTGCATGCTCCTCTGCATCTGGATTCGACAAATCCGGAACTTTCTCAGCGAGATCTGCGCTTCGATCCTGAATATGCAGCGTAATCGTCTGATCCTGTCCGTCCGCAATAGCCGCCATTTCCATCGCGCTGAGTTCTCCGCGATCAGCAAGAACATTCAAAATATCCTCATGCAGGGCAGACAGGGTGAAGGCAGGAAGCGCGGGATCGGTTTTCGTCTCCAGAAGGAGCTTTCCCTGTCCGATCTGGGCGGCTGCATCCTCCGTTCGATCGAAAGTCGGACCGTTAGCGGGAAGAACGACAAAGCTCTGCTTCAGTTCGCCGGTAAAGTTCTGCGTACCCTGAATGGTCAGGACATAGGCGCCGCCGGCGCTTTGGATATGGTCCTTTAACTCCAGCGTAACGAGATATTCTTTGCCGTCCTGCGCTGTATAGATCAGATCTTCAAGCGTCTGTTCGAGTTCCGTTCCGTTTTCTCGCAGCAGATCCTTGAGAGTTGCAGAAAATTCTTCAATGGATCGCGGCTCGATGGTCAGCGTTCCCTGTTCTGCTTCCAGACGATAGTTGTCCGAAAGAGCCTCCACATTTGCGGACACCGCGTATTCTCCCGCGTTTTCGCCTTCTTCTCGCGTGAATACGATCTTCGGCTTTTCCTCTTCAAACCAGCCGCTCATTTCCGCTTCAAACTGCGGATCCTTCTCGCCAAATATCTTGCTGGTATCGTTAACGCTCAGATGTACAGCGGCGGGCTGGATTTCAAAGGCTGTGGATTTTTGCGTTTCTTCCAGAACATAGTTGGGATTGCTCAGAGCGGAAATCTGCGCTTCATAGCTGCCGGCATCGGTCTGTGCGCCCAGAACGGCGGCTTTGCAGTCATCGTTTTCGACCAGATTGCTAAGAACAGCCTGCGGATATTGCGGTTTGCCATTATAAATCAAATCGGTGTTCGGCCAGGTGACCTGCACCGTTCTTGGCGTGATGGTTAGCGTACCGGGCTGCAGGACAAACGCGTAATCGCGGTTCGTCTGATCGCTGGCTGAAGGAGACAGCACATAGTCTCCGACCGTTTCGCCGGGCGTTCGCGTCCAGACAATAGCCCCTGGCGTATCGCCTTCGATCAGTCCTTCTGCCTGGAAATCAAACTGCGGATCCGCTTCCCCATATACTTTGGATGCATCCTTCGCTTTCAGGATCGCCGGCTTTGGTGAAATGGAATACTCCATCCTTCCTTCATCCGCCAGTCTGTAGTTGGCGTTCGTCAGTCCAGTAATGCGGACTGTATATCCCGCTCCGGCATGAATGTGCTGACCGTCCACAATGGCTTCACACGTGTCCGTCTCCAGGACACCGTCAAGACGCACTTTGGGAGCCTGCGCCTTTCCGGAATAAACGAGAGGATCTGCAGACCATTGGCAACGAACGTCTTTGGGTTCAATGGTGAAAACGGCGTTTTCTTCTGCGGACAGCTCATAGTTTTCCAGGCCTTCGGGCAAATCGACATGCATCGCATACGTTCCCGCATTTTCACCGGGTTCGCGTTCAACAAGAATCACATACTCGAATTCCTGGCTAAAAAGCGGATCCGCGATGACCAGAGCCTGGTTCAGATCGGGTTCCAGATCGCCATACGTTTTTGAACGATTCTTCACCTGGATTTTCACAGGTCGTCTGGCAATGGAATAAAAACAGAAACTCTGACCGGAATCCAGTCTATAGTTCGGATTTTCGAGCGTATCAAAATAGGCCAGATAGTCCTTTCCCGCATTCTTCTCTGCACCGTTTAAATGAAGTCCCAGGGTATCTCGATCTTTCTCAATAACATTGAGGACTTCATAGTCGGGCAGCTGTTCCTGCCCGTTGTAAATCCGCTCCGCATTCGACCATTTAAAGTCCAGAACGCACCGCTCGACATGCATCTTGCCATTCATTGTCGTGATGGAATAGTCGGGGTTGGCCGCTCGATCGACTTTCACCAGAATGTCCGTCATGCCGGCATCCGGATCGGTGTTTGCGGAGACGGTTATGCCGCTCAGCGTATCGCCTTCCACCAGATCCGAAGCAGTCCAGGTCAGTTCCGGATTGGGATCTCCATACGTTTTCGTTTTATCCTCAGCGGCTACCGCAATAGATTTCGGCTTCACTTCGATTTCGACAAGAACTCTGGATGCCGAATAATCGCCGCTCGCTTCGCTTGTAAATTCCAGGACCGCCTTTCCGGCATGATGAATCGACACGCGGCCCGTTTCATCAATGGAAACCGCGCTGCTGTCACTGGGAAGAACCCGCCAGCTCGTTTTTCCTGAGGAGGTACAGTACGGATTGAGCAGATAACTGCCGTCTCCATACGTAACGGAAATCGAATCCGGCAAATACGGCCATGCCGGTTCGATATAGCCTGCCTTCATGTCGAAAGAAACGGATCCGGCCAGATAGTTTTCCGTTTCACTGACCGATACGGTAATGGCGGAGGATCCGTATTTCTGCCCGACCATGTACGTCTTTCCGGCATCGCTTTCGAGTCGGATCACTTCGGGATTGGAACTCGAATAGGTATATTCTCCGTCGCCATTACACCTGACATCGATCGGATACCGGTTGTTCAGGGCGATGTGATGACTCGAAGGCTGACTCCAGACGGGGCTGGCTTTGGTCACGGTAAAAGAATACGTAATCGGGGTATCGAGCGTATAGCAGTCGATTCCGTCTTTGAGGACGATTTCCTGTTCGTAGTCACCGGCTGGAAGCGAAGAAGAAAGCGTGACAATCTCGCCGGTTTTCTTATTGCGAATTGCGCCTTCCGCAAAATCATCGGCGCTTAAAAAGGCGACGTCATGGTCGTAGGCGATATCCAGATTCAGCGCCTGCGGCTCCTGTCCATACGACCAGCTCTGTCGGGAAGGCGTAACCAGCTGGGACACATCCCGCGGCGAGATTTTCAGTGTCTTTCTTATAGACTGGGCACGGTACGTATCGTTGCCCGCAAAGCGCATTTCGAGCGTATAGTCGCCGATGCCCTGCAGGCTTAACAGACCGCGTTTCAGTTCGACTTCGTTCTGATCGTCCTGGATCCAGTAATATTGAACCGGCAGTTTATAAGGATTGACGAAACTTGAGCGAATGTCGACAGGAATAATCGTGTAGTCGCGCCAGCTGTCATAGGCATCCAGATTTGGATTTTTCAGCTCGGGATTATAGGCGAGGATCGTTCCGGATGAGCGGACATTGCACTCAAAATCGTCCAGATTCAGTCCTTCTGGATCCGCAATTTCCGCCGTCCAGGTCAGCGTATTGACGACGCCGCGCGTCGGACTGTAGTCCGGACACGAATATGTATAGTAAATGGTTACTTCCTGACCGTTGCTTTCGCGTCGGCCTTTGCCGACAGGATTCGGCGCGTAGGTGGACTTCATCAGAGCGCTGAATGTTCGGCAGTCGCTGGCAAGATGAATATCTTCCGGAACCGGAACAATGGTCAGCTTTTCTTTTCGCGTAGTCGAAAAGACTTTTGTCAGGGTTACGGTGTTTTCACTTTCTTCCATAAGCTGCCATCCTGCCGGAATGGCAGCGCCCGAAACGGCATAGCCATCCTGAATTTCAAGGATGACCTGGGCTGTATAGATGCTGCTGTATCCGGCCCGGGCAGTTTCCGCAAGCTGTGTTCCGGAAAAATCCGACCAGCGAATCACGGCCCTGGTCACACCCTCTACGGCTGTAAGCGAACGGCTAAACAAGGCGCCGGGCTCCGGATCCGTAAGAGAAGAAAGCAGCGTATTCAGATCGATCCGGACGGCTTCGTCCGAAACAGCAGGATAGGTCTGTGTTGGCAAGTGCAATCCCGAATCGACAGTATCAGCGCCGCTCTCCGCTTCACCGGATGGGGTTGAGGCTGGCGTACTGGGTTTTTCTGCAGGAACCGAAGCGTCGGCTTCCTGAAAAGCAACATACTTTACCGCCGGCTGGGATGGGGCCGCTTCCGGGGTTGCAAAATCGGAATGAGCGGGAGCCGGTTCCGTGCTGGATTCGACAGGATCCTGTGCCTGTACAGGCAGAGCGGTCAGAATCAGCGAGCACGGAAGAAGGCAGGTTAAAAATCGGGCAAGACGATCACGTTTATTCATTATGTTCTCTCCTGGATCGTTCTCTATTTCAAACGATCAGTCAGAATCAGTGTGCCAAGCTGCGCAATCCCAACGCACAATATATTTTTGCTCTCTTTGCGTTTTATGATTCAATTCGTTCATTTTTATTGAAATATACAAATCATATCTTATTAATAAATAATAATTATTTTTAACGATAACTGTTATATTTTGATCGGTTTCCCGATTGTTCTGTTCTGTCGCTTCTCTCTTGCGCAAATTCCGGATTTTGGATGCTTCTTCTGGAAACCGTTTCGCGTACAGCGCTTTCTCCTCTTTCAAAAGCTGTGAAGCAGATCGATTTCACCTGATAAAAGTCACTTTTTGAGTACTTTTCCCTTCATAAATCGTGAATTTATTATCTTATCCATTTTAGTTTGTCAAATGAATCCCAGCGGTTAAAATAGAAACAAATTCAGGAGGTCTCTTATGTCCCAAAAAGTCGCTGTTATCACGGGCGGAACCCGCGGGATCGGTTTTGCGACCGTGGAAGCTTTCCTTGCGGAAGGCTATACCGTCGTCCTGTACGGATCCCGTAAGGAAACGGTCGACAAAGCTCTCGAAGAGCTAAACCATAATCCAAACGTTTCCGGCCGCTGGTCATCTCTCGTAGATGAAGACGCCATCGCGAAAGATTTCCAGGAAATCAAGGAGGAATTCGGCTCGCTGGATGTTCTCGTCAACAATGCCGGCGTTTCCGACTCCACGCCTTTCCTTTCCTATACGGAAGAAAAATTTAAGAAAATTATTGATCTGAATGTCGTCGCTCCTTACGTATGCTCCCATGCTGCTGCTCTGATCATGAAAGAGCAGGGTCACGGCGTCATTCTGACGACCTCATCCATGGTCTCCAAATACGGCCAGCCTTCCGGTGTGGCGTATCCGGTTTCCAAGTTTGCGGTAAACGGCATGACCATTTCTCTGGCGCGTGAACTCGGCAAATACAACATTCGCGTCAATGCCGTCGCTCCTGGCATCACCATAACCGACATGGTCAAGGCCCTGCCGGAAAACATGATCAATCCATTGATCAGCTCCATTCCGATTCGCCGGATCGGCGAACCCGAAGACATTGCCAAAGCGTTCGTCTTCCTTGCCAGTGATCAGGCCAGCTACATCACCGGCGCCATCCTTCCTGTTGACGGCGCGATGAATACCTGAGCTGCTGACTAGCGCTAAAAAACAGTTCATTCCAGCCAGACAATACAAAACCGCCCGTCCTGCATAAACGCTGCGCAGAACGGGCGGCTTATTGTTTCAGAAAAGAAGAAAGCTCTGGCGGATTTGAGCCAGAACAGCCGATTCATTCGGACGTATAAAGCTGCGATACGGATCTGAATCTTCGTGCGACGCAAGACGTACTCAGATTCCGGGCTCGCCGACTTTTGGCGAATAGACTTTTCGCTCGACGATCGGCGAATGTTCCTTGGAATATTCGCTTTCCAGATAGTCGTAATACGTTCCCGGCGTAACGATTCCGCGCATTGAAAGAACATCGGAACCGATCCGTCCTAGAATGACATCCGCAAACTGAACACAGTTTTCGCCGGCGACCCAGTACGTTTTAAAGCAGCCGTTCTTGATCTTGAAAAACTTGGCGCCGGTGTGGAAATGAAGCCGGGACGGATAGTTATCTTCCAGACCTTCCAGCTGACGGCTTCCTCGCCGTTCGATCGGCGAATACCAGCGATAGGAGCGCTTTTTGAGATCTTCGAGTTCCCGCTCGATCAGTTCGTCTTCTTCAGGCGTTGTCTCAATCGAATATTCGAAAATCGTATTGTTTTCATGCGTGATGATGTTGGGGAGATACAGTTCAAACGGAACGGTAAAATAAACGCCATCTCCCAGCATGGAAAAGAAGCGTTCGCTTTCCTTGTCGTAGTTGCCGTAGGAATACACGATGCCTTTCCAGGAAAAGCTGAAATGGCCGACTTTCTGCAGGCCTTCCGGTCCGATGTGGACCATGGCTTTCAGTTTGACTGGGCCCTCTTTTTTGGCCGGCTGCACGGGATCGGATTTTCCGCTCTGAAGACGGGTGTTGATCTGACGCAAGGCGAAATCCGGCATAATGGCGGCTAAAACGGTCGGCAATGAAAGGTGAAGCCGTCGCTTCCACTGGTATGTGGCGCTGGTGCGGTCATACAGGTCGATCGCGAAGCGTACAGAAAGCAGGCAGAAATAGACGCCGAAAACTCGAATGAGATCCTGCGTGGAAAACAGGCGGGTAAAGATCAGCGAGAAGCCCAGAATCGCATACGCGATCGTAAACAGAATCATGGAAAAGCGCACGCGGGAACCGTTGGCCCGATTGATGAACGTCTGAATGAGCAGGCAGACGCTGATGCCGACGCAGTAAAAGCCAAAGACGAGCTGCATGATTTTTTCCGGGCGAAGATCACCAAACATCATCAGTACGCCAAAGACCAGAGCCAGCAGTCCGTACACAATTTTGGCTCGTCCCGCTCGACCGCTGATCAGAAAAAGAACGATATTGAACAGACCGTACACGATCAGCGTAACGATCGAAATGTTCAGCACCGCTTCATACAGAAAAGCCGGCATGAACAGGCAGAGAATACCGATGACCAAAAGGCCAAGAGCGAGCAGCCACCCGCCGACCTGCGATCCTTTTTCGATTTCCGACGGATTGGGACGGCGCAGATGCTTACGATTTTCTTGACTGGACACAGAGAACCCGTCCTTTCTCGACGATCACAAGCGCCGAATCCTGATGGCTGATGGAGTTGGAGCACGTATAAAATTCGGTCTGGTCAATCGCCCTGTGCGAAAGCGGATAGTCAAAACCGTCGAGTGTGATTACCGAAGGTTCCATCGCAAAAAAGGAAATGTGCGGATAGGCTGCATCGATCGTATATTCCCCAGGCAAAAGTACAGAGACTTTATGCCAGGCATCCATAGAGATCGCCTGCGGAACTTTCCAGCACATGCAGCGCAGATTGGCGATCGTATGATCGAGCCTTCCTTCCAGTCCGCCGTACAAAATGATCGTCGTATAGCCCATTTCTGCGGCTTTTAATAACGCGATTTCCGAATCGGTTTCGTTTTTTGCGACCGGATAGCGCAGGAAAGGAAACGTATAGCCTTCTGTATTTGCGGCTTTTTGGGTCCTGGCATCCGTCAGATCTTCTTCACTGTCAAAATCCCCGATCGCAAACAGCGGCGTGATGCCTTTTTCGACGAGGATGTGATAGCCGGAATCGATGCCGATCCAGTCGCAGTTCTGAAAATCCGGAAGTACGCGCACAAGCGGCGTCACCAGAATGGCTGTGTCGTGTTTTCTTAACACAGGGATTCAACCGCGCTTTCGATATCGTTTTTGAAAACGTAGCTTCCGGCAACGAGCGTATCTACGCCGGCCGCTTTGGCTTCTTTAGCAGTTTCGGCATTGATTCCGCCGTCAATTTCAATACGGCAGGCCGGGTTGAGTTCTTTTCTCGCTTTGTCAAAGGCGCGGACTTTTTCCAGCACATCCGGAATAAAGCTCTGGCCTCCATAACCTGGATAAACGGACATGATCAGAACGAGATCCGCCTCTTTGACCAGGTTCAGGAAAGGGGCGGGATCGGTATCCGGCTTGAGCGAAAAGCCGGCCTGGATGCCCATATCGTGGATTTCTTTGAGCAGAGCCGACACTTTTTTCGGATCGTTATCGAGTGCTTCGACATGGAAAACGATCAGATCCGCCCCGGCGTCCTTAAAGACGCGGGCAAAATACGCGGGATCGCTGACCATCAGATGGACATCAAGAAAGAGATCCGTCGATTTGCGAAACTGCTTGAGAATATCCGGACCAAAGGAGAGATTCGGTACGAAATGTCCGTCCATGACATCGTAATGAATCCATTTTGCCCTGGAGCGTTCGAGCGCGCGAACCTGCTCCAGCATTTTTGTGTAGTCCATCGAAAGAACCGATGGAGCGATAATTAACTCAGCCATTTTTCTTACTTCCTTATCTAATCTGTCCGACAAAACCGATGCCGGGCTGTTCATACAGCCTTTTATCATTAATTTTGTCCTTTACTCTGTCCCCTGTGAACAGCTGGCCAGATTCCCTTTTCCGGCTTTTGTAAGACAAAGCACAGAATCCGGCACCATTAGATTAACAAAAAACGATTCAATCGCCACATGGAGCGATTTTTCCCATCCAAAAGTGAGCACGGCCTGCTCGTTTTCTAGCCAGACTGATCGTTCTGTCCATGTGCAATTCTTCCTGCATACGCGGCGGATCTGTCCATATGCGTGGAGTTTTGCAGGGGCAGACTCGAACCTGTAGAAGTGTTTCGATGAAAAGGATCGGATACCGCATAGACAGAAATAAAGCTGGCATTTTCCCTTTTCAGGAAGTCTGCCAGCTTTTGTTTTCTCTGGTGCAGCCGGAGGCAGCTGTTCCATGCGTTTTGGCCAGAGAATCAGTACTGCTTTCGGTTTTTGAATTCTTTCATGATCAGCGCGTAATCTTCATACAGCGTCGGATTGATGTTTCCGTTTTTGACATTTTCCTTAATGATGCAGTCCGGTTCATCCACATGAATGCAGTCCGCAAAGCGGCAGCCTTCTTCCAGATACGGCGCAAAGTCGATCAGACGGCTGGCCAGCGAGGAAACATCCATGCGCGTGAAGTCGAGCGAAGAAAAGCCCGGCGTATCCGCGACGAGGCCGCCGGCAACCGGATGCAGTTCGCAATGGCGGGTCGTATGCTTGCCGCGTCCGAGCGCCTTGGAAATTTCCTGCGTCTGCAGATGGAACGTGGGATCCAGACGGTTTAACAACGAGCTTTTTCCCGCACCCGACTGGCCGCACAGCACACTGATCCGGCCTTTGAGCAGTTCCTTGAGTTCTTCATCATCGCTGCCCGGATTGGAGACGAACACGCGATAGCCGGCTTTTCGATACCATTCGAGTTCCTGATCGATTTTTTCCTTTTCCTGCGGAGTTAAAAGATCGGACTTGGTAATGCAGATGACCGGTTCGATATCGCAGAGGACAACGAGAAAAATGAGGCGGTTGAGCAGTCTGGACGAAAAATCGGGATCTTTCAGACTCGTGACAATCAGCGCCTGATCGACGTTGCAAACCGCCGGGCGAAGCAGACGGTTGCGTCTAGGCAAAATGGAGTCAATACGCTCGGATCCTTCGATCGTTTCGTAATTTACGATATCGCCGGCCAGCGGCTTTTCGCCTTTGCGCATGCGGCCGCGCGGTGTGGCGACAACCGCTTCCTCGGGCGAGTAAATCGTGTACTGATTGGAAATGACTTTAATAATTCTTCCCTGTTTCATAGGCCTCGTTAGTGATACAGCGTAATGACGCTGTTGCTTCCTTCCTGGGTATAGGTAGAACCGATCGGCGGATCCACATTTTTGACGACAGAGGATCCGTAGACATTTTTCAGAATGACCGCAATGCCCAGTTCGTTGAGCTCATCCTTGATTTCGTTGACATCCCGGCCGATCCAGTCGGAGCGGATGACAACCGATGGATACGTCGATACGGTAAAGCGAATGGGATCCGTTCCCTGCGGATCGATACGCTCGCCCGCGCCAAAGCCGGACTGTGAAAGAATGATGCCCGGATTGGTCTGGGCTGCAGGAACTTCTTCGACTTCGATCGGAATCGTCACGCCATCCTGCGCGAACATCGCCTTGACGTCGTCCAGATACAGACCCGTGTAATCCGAAATCAGATACGTCGGTCCCTTGACTACGCTGAGTGTTAAATGATCGCGTTCGCGAATGTAGCAGCCAGCCGGAAGGCTTGTCGACTGCGCTGTTCCTTTTTCGTAGCTGTCGCTGACGACTTCTTCGATCGTAATCATCGAGTCGCTGATCCCTTTCTCATGCAGAAGGGCGATGGCTTCCTCGTAGGACAGACCCGAAATATTGGGAATCTGGTGCCAGCCAAACCATCCGTCCACCGGCATAACGCCAACGGCCATCAAGATGACCACAATGAGCGCAATCGTCCCGACCAGGCCTAGAACGCCCAGTCCGGCTTTTCGGAGCATCTGTTTTCGTTTCTTCTTACGGACCGGTTTGCGCACCGATTTAGAAGAGACTGACGATGCCAAAGAGGAACGGCCGGTTTTCGGTGTCATTTCGACACGCTCGCCTTTTGCCGGCGCCGCTTTGGATGAACCGCCTGGAAGCAGTGCTTTGGGCAGTTCGAGCGACTTCGTCTTTAATACGAGCGGCGCGACGTTTCGCATTTTCGGATCATAACAGTGATCGAGGGCGTAAAGAAACTCTTCTGCACTCTGAAACCGTTCGTCCGGGGATTTGGCCGTCGCCTTGATCACGATGTTTTCAATAGCCTGCGTAACGGTTGGATTGTACGGCTGAATCGGCGGAAGCGGATCCTGCAGGTGCTTGAGGGCAATTTCTGGGGAGGATGTTCCGGTAAAGGGGACGCTTCCGCAGAGCAGTTCAAAAAAGACGATGCCTAACGAATACAGATCGACACGCTTGTCGGCATCTTTGCCGGCCGCGCTTTCGGGAGCAATATAATGCGCCGAACCCATAACCGCGTTTTGCGAAGAGAGCGTATCCTTGGAATCCGCCGAAATGGCAATGCCAAAGTCGGAAATCTTCAGTTCGCCGTCCCGGCTGACCAGAATGTTCTGCGGTTTGATATCCCGGTGAATGATATTGCGCTGATGCGCCTGCGCAATCGCGCTCAGCAGCTTTTTCATAATGGAAATCGCCCGTCTGGCCGGCATGGCTCCGGACGAAGCGATGACTTCCTTTAACGTGGAACCCTGAATGTACTCCATGACAATATAATGAAGATCGCCGCTTTCGCCAACGTCATAAATTTCCACCACATTGAGATGATCGAGACGTCTGGCGGCATAGGCTTCGCGAATAAAGCGCAGCAGCGTCTGCGAATCTTCAGCCAGTTCCGGACGAAGAACTTTCACTGCCACTTCCCGGCCGAGCACTTCGTCGTACGCCAGGTAAACCAGCGCCATGCCGCCTTCGCCGATCAGACGAATGATCCGGTAGCGGTTTGCGATTTTATCCTGCATAGCGCCCCCCCGGTCCGGTCACAATCACCGTACAGTTGTCCGATCCGCCGGCTTCATCCGCAAAACCGATCAGAAGCTTCGCCTTCTGCTCCAGAGAAAGCGGCGATTCCATCGTGCGCAAAATTTTGGCTTCCGGAACGTATCCGTGCAGTCCGTCGGTACAAAGAAGAAGGGCCGCGTAATCGGAAGCGATTTTGTTTACGTCCAGACGGAACGTGCGCCATACGCCAAGAGCATTTGTTAGCGCGCTTCGCTTTTCGTGCTCCATCGCTTCCTGCTGCGTGATCTTATGCTCGTTGATCAGACGCTGCACATAGGAATGGTCTTCACTCATCTGAATCAGGCCGTCGTCATACAGCGCATAGATGCGCGAATCGCCCGCGTTAAAAATATACGTGCCCTGAGAGCAGAGAATGGCGCCGCACGCCGTGGTTCCCATGCCCCGGTTTTTGCGGCTCCACATGGACTTGGAATAAATCGAGTCATTGGCTTTGGTCATCGTCTTATGAATCCAGTCATTGACCTGATAGTCCTTTTCAAAAAGCGGGGCGCTTTTAAACTGCTCTTTTGCGATCTGGCAGGCCATGGCGCTGGCCACTTCGCCGCTGACCGCGCCGCCGATGCCGTCGCAGACCATCAGCAGCAAAGCCCCGTGCCGGTTGCGGGCGATGAGAAAACTGTCTTCGTTCAGATCTCTGGATTTGCCAATATCGGTCAGTCCATATACTTCAGTCATGGCCTCATTCCTTTCTTAAAACGTACTGTGAATACTTTCCTGGTTTTTGATTTTCTTTTTTGCAGACAGGCTCAATTTGCAAATCCGCCGGCCTGTCTGTTTGGCTTGCAGCTGTCCTGACCTGGTGCCGGTTTCTGGAGCGGATCGTCTTCGCAATCCAATATTGCAGCAGCGCACAAATTCACACCTTTGCAAGGTAAAGGGAAAACCTGAATAATTTAAAGATTGTAAATCAGCGCCATGAACTCGAGCGGTTTGTCGCTGTTGTTTTCAATCGAATGAAAATGGTTGTCTTTAATCGAGCAGATGTCGCCGGCATGAACGAGCGTTCTGGACTGATCATTATCGATGAACGTGCCTTCTCCGCTCAAAATATAGTAGGGCTCGGTTTCCCCAGCGTGCTGGTGCCAGCCGATGGAGCAGCCCGGATCCAGAACGACGCGGGCATACAGCCGTCCGGCTTTTTTGAGATCTTCTTTTGTCTGAATATGGAAAACTTTTGCGACGCCTTTTCCGGCGCCAAGATTCGATACATAATCGCAGGTTTCGTGACGAATCATACGCCCCTCCTTGAATTCTTCTCTGATCGGCTGAAAGCCGATTTGAACACGATTTGTTCAGCCGTTTTTTCAGGATTTCAAAACGGCCTGCAGGTTCAGTGTATCATTCCCTGGCGCCGGCGTCTGAGCCGGTCCGGATTTCCAGCAGGAAATGCAGACGGATCCTGCAGACCGCCAGGAAAACATCGATAATTTTTTCGATTAGCAAGGTTAACAATTTAACATTTGAGTTTGATTTTTTGACTTTCTAAACTGAAGCTATGGAAAAAATTCGACTGGCGGATATTGCAGAATCTCTCGGGCTTTCTGTAGCGGCCGTCTCCTATGTACTCAATGGAAAAGAAGGAAAAGTCTCGGCCAGAACCCGTGCGCGCGTTCTGGAGATGGTCAAAAAAAGCGGTTACCTTCCGGAACGTGCGGAAGTTCTGCTCGGACGCAATCCTTCAAAAATGATCGGACTGATCGTTCACGATCATCCCGAATACGAAGGGGCTCCCCTTGAGAACCTGTATTATGCCCGGTTTATTTCCTTTCTTCAAAAAGAAGTCGTCAAAGCCGGCTGCGATCTTCTGATCAAAACCGCCAAAGGCTGGAAGGAAGCGGCGGAATTCGCCTCGATGTGGAATATGCAAGGCCTGATTGTCGCCGGCTTCTGCGATGGCGATTACCGCTCTTTGCAGGATATGCTTCACATTCCGATGACCGCCATGGACGTCTCTTCTCCTGCGCCGGGAATTTCTTCGGTCTGCGCCGATGATTTTAAAGGGGGCGTTCTGGCGGGCGAGTATTTAAAAGCGATGGGTCATTCGCACGTGCTCGTTTTGACAACCAATCTGGAATGCAACGACAAAAACCGAATCGACGGTCTGCGAAGCACCGGAATCGACACAGAAATTCTGATGATTCCCCCAACGCACAACGCGCGAAACGAACTTTTGCGAAACTATGACTTTTCCCGCACCAGAGCAGTCTTTTGCGTCAGCGACCGGCAGGCTTTAGAACTCTCTTCCCTTTTGTATCAGCGAAACCTCCGTGTCCCGCAGGACGTGTCGATTCTTGGGTTTGACGGAATCGATGCGGGTGCGTATGCGTGTCCGCCGCTGACGACCGTTGCGCAGGATCTGGAACAAAAAGCGCATCTGGCCGTTGCAGCTCTGGACGAAAATCCTTCCCGTAAAGTGAGCGACGTCTTTCTTTGCGCACGAAAAAGTGTGGCGTATGCGTAAGGACTTTTTCAGAACCGTTTTGAAAATCGCGGTTCCCGCGGCTTTGCAGTCGATGGCGGTCAGCTGCTTTTCCATCGCCGATCAGATCATGATCGGCCAGTCCGGAGAGACCGTCATTGCAGGTGTCGGATTCGGCGCCAAATTCGTGTCGCTGGCCCTTGCGATCCTGTCCGGAGCTGCCGCTGGAGCCGGTATTCTCTGCGCGCAGTACGAAGGGCAGAATAACCGACAGGCCATGATAGAAAGCTTCTCACAGATTTTTCTGTTTTCCATGGCGATCAGCGCGCTTTTCATTTTGCTTTCGCTGACGGCTTCCGTCCCCGTCATGGGCTTGTACAGTCCAGATCCAGATGCAGTAGCAGCCGCTTCGCGCTATTTGACGATTTATGTGTGGACGCTCCCTTTTTCGAGCGTCACCACGCTGTATGCGGTTCTGCTTCGCTGCTGCGGCTATCCATCGCACCCGTTACATGCGTCCCTGGCAGGTATCGTCGCCAACACCGCACTCAATGCGCTGTTCATTTTTGGTCTGGGCGGACAGGAAGTCGGCGCAGCCTGGGCTTCGCTGTTCTCGCAGGCGCTGATGGCGGGACTCGCCTGGAAGATGGTTCGAAAGCATCTTCCCTGGGTACATCTTCATTTTTCAAAATCGCATCTGGGCATGATCAGCCGCATCCTTCTGCCTCTGCTGATCTGCGAAGGGTTGTGGTCGCTTGGCGAAAACGTCTACGCGATGGTATATGGTCATACCTCTACCGTCCAGTCGGCGGCCATGACGATGACGATTCCTTTACAAAGCCTGCTGATGGGAATTCTTGGCGGCTTTTCGCAGGCTGCCGGCATTCTGATCGGTCAGCGACTGGGAAAAGGCCAGTACGAAAATGCCTGGAACGATTCCCTGTCGCTGATTCGCTATTCGTTTTTTGCATCCCTGCTTTTTGCGACTTTGCTCGTTCTGCTTTCCCCGCTGTATGTTTCGCTTTTTTCGGACGACGGGAATGTACGGCAGATGACTCTGCAGCTCATTGCCGCCTTTGCGCTGATGTCGATCGTCAAAGTGCAGAACATGGTTATTGCCGGCGGGAATGTACGGCAGATGACTCTGCAGCTCATTGCCGCCTTTGCGCTGATGTCG
>NZ_CAPAEZ010000038.1:0-1813 GCF_948576815.1 uncultured Allobaculum sp. | reverse complement strand
ATCGTCAAAGTGCAGAACATGGTTATTGCCGGCGGGATTTTACGAAGCGGCGCCCGGACGAGTATTGTCATGGCCATCGATCTGATCGGGACCTGGGGCTTTGGCGTACCGCTGGCTTTCTTTGCGCTCCATCAGGGCTTTTCCATTCTCTGGATTTATCTGATTCTTTCTTCAGAGGAAGTCGTTCGTCTTCTGATCAGTCTGGCCGTTCTTGTTTCGCGCAAATGGATGAAGACGCTGCCTGCGCAAGGTTAGCAAGAGACGCCCCTTCTGCCTGAAGCGCATCGCTATAGTCTGTGGCGGGATGCTCGACTCGCATAAATCCAAATACCAGCAGGCAAAAATCCGTCGTCTGGACCAGACCAGATCGGCGGATTTCCCTTTTTTTAAATGTATTTTTTAAGCCAGCGCGTCTTCGTCTTTTTCAGCAATCTCGTCGTAGACATTTTCCACCAGACCGCTGTCGGCTTCCTGCTGCTGTTTACGGCTCAGTTCCTGATTTTGCTTCGCAGCTTTTTCACGCTTCATTTCCTTAATGCGAAGCTGGCCGCATGCAGCATCGATATCCGAACCGTGTTCTTTACGAATCGTAACGGCAATGCCTTCCTTTTTGAGAATATCGTAAAATTTCATCGCTTCTTCGCGGGTCGTCGTCTTAAAGCCGTGTTCGTCGACGGCATTATAAGGAATCAGATTGACATAGCAGCAGTACGGACGCAGAAGACGCGCCAGTTCTCTGGCCTGTTCTGGAGAATCATTCACGCCTTTAAGAAGAATGTATTCAAACGTCAGGCGGCGATTGTTCAGGGATGTGTAGTATTCGACCGCACTCATCAGCTGGTCAAGACCAAATGCGCGGTTGACCGGCATCAGCTTCGAGCGCAGAGTGTCGTCAGGTGCATGCAGCGAAATCGCGAGATTGTACTGGTAATGACCTTCGGCGAACTTGCGGATCTTATCGACAATGCCGGATGTCGAAATGGTGATGTGACGGCTGCCGATCGCCAGTCCCCGGTCATGGTTGACGGTCTTAATAAAGTTCATGACCCGGTCGTAGTTATCAAACGGTTCACCGGTCCCCATGACGACAATGTGCGAAAGGCGTTCGCCTTTTTTATCGAGCTCTTTCTGGACGTGCATAACCTGGGCGGTCATTTCCGCACTCGTCAGATCGCGCTGCTTTTTCGTCAGACCCGACGCGCAGAAGGCACATCCCATATTGCAGCCGACCTGGCTGGAGACGCAGATCGAATTGCCGTAATCAAAAACCATCATGACACTTTCGAGCAGAGCGCCGTCTTCGGTTTTAAACAGGAATTTGGTCGTTCCGTCTTTGGATTCCTGCTTTCGAACGAGCGTCAGCGGATTAAAGTAAAAATCTTTTTTCAGCTCTTCGCGCGTTTCCTTGGACAGGTTGCTCATCGCATCAAAATCCGTAACGCGCTCTTTGTAAAGCCATGCAAAAATCTGCTGGGTACGAAACTTTTTCCAGCCCTTGGACAGACACCAGTCTTCCATCTGCGCATAGCTCATATCGTAAATACTTTTCATTTTCTGCCTCCGCTCTGAACTGTCATCCAGCAGCCACGATCGCCTTCACCAAATTTGTGCCGGGATCTGGCTGCGTATTTTTTTATTTTCTACAGGTTCTTCTGTATTTTAAAACAGATTTTTGAACTTGCCGGTTTTGGGCCTTTGTATACCTGCTCAACGTTGGGGCTATTTCGAGAGGATCTGGTTTAGTTTGAGGCAAAACACCTTTTGTTTGTAAGCGTCAAATAAAAGACGGGTATTTTCTCGACCGCCTCCTTGG
>NZ_CAPAEZ010000037.1:0-23748 GCF_948576815.1 uncultured Allobaculum sp. | reverse complement strand
GGAACTAACCTGATTTGTAAGTGAGCTTGTGAAGCTTAAGTGAACAGCATTGTCAGATAGGAAATAAAAAAATACACAAGCAGGCCGTAATTTTAGGTTTGAAAGCTGTTACATTCAGGTCTGGTCATTTAACTTTACTCGGGTGAAGCTTTCAAAGCTGGACGGAACCGACACGTCCAGAGAAAGCCCGGTATGAATTTCATGCATCGATTTGATCTTGCAAAAAAACGGGTATACATAAATAAAACAAACGGGTATACATAAATAAAACAGTAGAAAATTAAAACGGCGATAAAAAAATAGTCAGAAAACAATTAAAAACGGCGGAAAATGGCCGAGAGGAAAAAAACGCGACATATTTAAAATGACATATCGATGAAAACACGATACTCAAAAGGGAAAACGACACCGCAGGAAATTCAAAGTCAGATCGGCATCGCCAAGGATGGAAAAAAGGGACTGGAGCAGCGAAAACTCCAGTCCCTTTTTTCTGAAACGTAATTATTTTAGTTTATTTAATTTAAGGAATTTGTCAAGCGATCATAAAAAAATAAACATAGTTAGAAAACACTAAATACATTTAAAAACAATTAATCATGGGAAAGCAGTCGATACCGAAAAGTGCCGGACGTTTGTAAAAAGGAGCTTGTCTAGGCCATAAGTAACTGATAGTATGGTAACCGAACATTCGTTGAAGCCAAATTGCATGCCGCAAGATGTGAAATGATGGGATACCTTCTCATACGATCCATCCCAAGGCATGGGATAAGGCTAAGACGAGTGGTCGCATGACGGGCGAAAGGCAACACGCATTTAAACAGTTCAGAAAAAAATCTTGTTAAAAATGTCCCTTTTCATAGAGTGACTCTCATAGAGGGAAAGTGATTCTCCTGCGGGAATTGTTCTGGAGGGGGCGGTTGTCGCAAAGAAAAAGAAAAGGAAACCCTATTGCAAATTTGGCAGACGTGCTGAATCGGCATAGACGCTTCCTGCCGCCGTGCGTTTCTGTTTTTTCAGTGAATATGACGATATCCGCCAGACGAATGGAAAAGCAGAAAGCATACCCTGGATCGCCGTTTTCAAAGCCGTCGATCCGGATTCAAGAATGTGGCCCTTCTTTTGCCGCTTTGAAGTAGATGAAGTATGGAGGGCGATTGTGACACGAAAGAAAACTCTACGAAAACTCAGCGCGGCGCTGCTCAGTGCTGCAATGTGTTTCGGATTTCTGATCCCGGTGTTTGCCGAAGGAGAAGGAGACAATCCTTCTTTTGCGCAGACGGAGAACATGCCCGTCTCAAATACAGAGCCGTCTGCCGGCAATACCGAAATCTCCGAACCGCAGTCCGATGCATCGGCCGCGCAAGGAAATCCGGATCCCACGTCGGATCAAAGTACAGAATCTCCAGATGCTGCAGCGGATGATTCTGTACAGGACGCAGAAGAATCCTCGGATTCTTCGAGCTCTTCAGATGAATCGACTTCCAGCACCGATTCGAAACCGTCTGACTCCTACAGTGAGGCAGATGGGGAAATCGGCAAGGAAGAAAACGATTCCTCTGAAGATGCAAATGAAAAAGACGGGTCGTCTGAAGAGGAGACGCCCGCAAAGACTGTTCAGTTTGAAAAGACTGCCGATCTTATTCATGTAACCGCAAAAACGACTTCCGATATTCTTCCCGAAGATGCCGAGATGCGCGTAAAGCTCTACTCCGATCAGGATGAAGAATTCCGGGCAGCCGAAAATGCGCTGAACAGCAGCCAGGTGAACTATGATGGTTTGCTTGTCGTTGATGTCTCGTTCTGGAAAGACGAAAAGGAAATCGAACCCGAAGACGGAACCGTTGACGTCCAGATGTCTTTTGACAAGGCATTGATTGGTGACGAAAAAGCGGAGAATTCCCTGAGCGTTCATCACATTTCTGAGAAAGATGGAACTTCTGTTCAACAGGTAGCAAATGAAGGTAATCAGACGATTCAGGATGTATCGACTGCATATAAGGCGGAATTCGAAGTAGATAATTTTTCTTCTTTCACGATTAGCTGGAGCAAAAACGGGAGAACTGCAAAAGTAACGCTCACCCTTAAGGATGAGGCTGGAACAGAGCTTAAGAAAGCTTCTACAAAAGATTTCAACCTAACTCCGGGGCAAAACACCGAGACATACAATTTACGGCAGTTTGCAATCGAAAACTGTCCAACTGGTTATGTGTTCATCAATGGTAGAAAAGCCCATGGCGGTGTCACCGACTTTGTTGACCAGATTCGCTTTTCTTACTATACGGAACAGACAGGAACCGGCTCGAGTCAAAGAACGCACGATTATATTCAAGCTGAATACTTGTATCAGAATATTGTGATGTATTCGGAAAGAATCGATCAGGGAACTCGCAATTGCACCGCCGACTTGGTTTATGTTCAGGAAAATGCGGACAAGAGTTTGCTGACATTTGTCAGTAATGGTGGAAATGGCGCAGCTCCGGGTGTAATTGAAGGAAAAATCGGAGATACGATTATTCTTCCAAAATACACCGGAACGAAAGAAGGGTATACCTTCCTCGGATGGTCGACTGGAAGAAATTTGGACAGCACGGCCCCATATCCGCTTTATCCGGCTGAGACCGCATTTGAGCTGACAGAAAAAAGACACGTACTGTATGCGGTCTGGGATGAAACGAATGCAAGAACGGATGCAACGTTCTTTATTCGTAAAGACGGCCACATTCCGGATGAACCAGGCAGCTTTCCTAATGGCCAATACACTGGTGGTATTTCGCTGACACAAGTAGTAACGGAAAGACACTGGATTGTCGATACTGCACAGGAAAGTATTGATGGAAACCATGCGGTCAATGGAGTTACAAAAAAATTAGCAAAATTGCCAACTGACGATCAGATCAAAACGGTCCTACCTGACTTTGATCCGGAGAATCAGTATATCCATTGGTATGTCCAAAAAAAGGAAAATAACGGCTGGCATGTGGACGGAGTTGTGTTGCAAAGAGGCATGGTTGTCGTCAGCTATGAACGAAATTGCTCCGATACAACCGTAAACGTTCCAATGGGTTATCAGCGAGTACGTGGAGCACAGATCAAAGTTGGGGCACAAAGTAACCAAACTACTATCGTTACACCTGTTCGAAATGGTTATGTTTTTCTCGGCTGGTCCCTGACTTCGGAACCACCTGAAGATGGACATCTTTACCAGAATGAAGAACTCTACATCCTGACAGCAGACAGTACAACGTTCTATGCACAATGGGCTCTTGATCTGGATCAGCTTACCGTGATGAAGTACATCGACGGTAACATGGGTGATAAATCTAGAGCATTCAAATTCGAAGTTCAGATTCTGAATCAGAATGGAGAGCCCTATAAAGATGCTTCCGACGATACTGGAATCAAGTATGAAAACGGCTGGTACAAATTTGATCTGACTGACGGTCAATCCTATGTGTTCAAGGTTCCTAAGGGAGGTAAATACCGGGTTAAGGAAGATCAGGAAGAATATGAGCCTTCCTACACTATTGCAGGCGGTACACATGAAACAACACAGAATGCTTCCGATACAGGTGGAAAAACCTTTAACGGACGTACAACGGTAACTTTCCATAACGTAAAACAGGGAACTGTTCCTGGTGGTCTTCACGATGATGGTGAAGAGAATTCAGTTCTTGTTACTGGTGGGGCTTTAGGCATTCTGGCTCTTGCTGCCTGTTCCTTAATTTTCCGAAAGGAACGTGAACATGAGCAGCGCTAAAAGCAAAGGGAAAAACGCACCTGAGAAAAAAGAAAAAATGAGCCCGGAATCCTGCAAGAACATGGAGGATCTGGCTCAGTTCATTTCTCAGATGAAATTTACCAAAAAGACTTTTGGCGGTGTGAGTGAGCTGAGCGTATGGCGTCAGATGGAAGAACTGCAGAAAGCATATCGAACCGTCATGGCGTGCCAGGAATCGTACTACCGAGCTTTGCTGGATGAAAAAGATCTGGAAATCCAGAAACTCAAAAGCAGCGATTCCTCTTCGCTTAGCGAATAAAAATTTAAATGCTCCATATAAGAGGTTAGAAATCAATGCAAAAAAAGAAAGCAAAACCAGTTACCCCGGAAGCGGTGATTGCTCGAAGGCGAAAGGATTTACTGGATCGGCGAGACATCAAATCCTTTCTGACTCGGCTGGCGGGACTAATCCTCTTTATTTATGTCCTGTTTGGCGTCGTCTTCCGACTCACAATCGTTTCCGGTGATGACATGAAACCTGCACTTCGGTCTGGCGACATTGCTCTGGTCTACTGCTTTCCCTCGAATTTATGGAACAACGATATCGTTTCCTATGAGGCAAACGGTAAAGTCCGGACCGGAAGAATTGTCGCACGGCCCGGCGACACGGTAGAAATTACCGAAGATGCGAAGCTGAAAGTAAATAATGGAACCGTCAGTGAAGGAGAGATTTATTACTCCACCCCTGCATACGATTCAGACGTTACTTACCCATTGCTTCTTGGCGACAATGAATATTTCATTTTGAGCGACTTTCGAGAAGGCGCCGCAGACAGCCGTCAGTTCGGACCTGTTGAACGAGAGAACATTATTGGAAAAGTTTCCACAGTTCTCCGACGCGTCTCTCTCTAAATTCAGCCGCCCTTTCAAAGATTTTACTTTGAATAACAAAATAAAAAATTTCTCCTAATTCGGTTACGGTCCGGTTGAGACTGACCTTGAATTAATGAGAAATGTGGAAGAGGAAAGAAAATGAAAAACTTTAAGTCTCTCGCAGCTGTAACAGCCGCAAGCATGATCTCTCTGGCTAGCCTAGCTACTCCAATCTTCGCAGCAGATAATGCAACAGCACAGTTTGGAACAACTGTAAAGTCTAATTCTGGTCTGCATCCTTCTAACAATTCGACTATCACTTACGTAATCGAGTCAGCAACAGCAGATGAATGGGCGGATAATAAGCCAGCCAGTACCATCTTTACTGGCCCGGAAGAAGTTGGAATGGTTGCTACTCCAGTTTCTGCATCCAATGACGCAAACTCTTCTGATAAAGTAGTTGACTATGGAATGAGTACAATTAGCTGCACCGACGCAACAAAGTTCCCTGGGGCAGGTATCTTTAAATACACCATCAAAACAAACCCCAATAATGCAATTGAGGATAACCATAGCGTTAACCTGAATAGTGAGACCGCCTACGACTTATATGTTCACGTAGTATGGGAGAATGGCGAGAAAAAGGTTGAGGATTATGTATTTATGCCTACTGGCTCAGAACTTGGTGACACTGGAAAAGTCAGCAATCCTGTTTTCGTCCATGAGTATAATCCTAATCCGGTTGAAGTTTCTAAGAAAGTAACTGGAAACCAGGCTGATACAAATCAGAAGTTTGTGTTCACAGTAACCGTAAACAAAAAAGCCGGACAAACATTATCCATCTCTACTGCAGCCGATAAAGTTACGACTTCCACAGATGATACTCAGGTTATATATGAGTTCAAACTCGCTCATAACGAAAAAGTATTTATTAACGGTCTGACCGGAGATGATTCCTATACCGTGCAGGAAGAAGAAGCAGGATATGTGCCATCATTTGTCTATACAATTGGTGATGAAGACGGATCTGTAAACCCGGGAAACAAACTGGAAGTAAGTGCTGCAACTGATGGAAAAGATGAAAAAGTTGTCTTCACCAACGAAAAGAACGGCACCGTTCCTACGGGTATCCTGATGACTGCTGCTCCTTATGTAGCTGTAGTTGGTCTGGGCGGTGTATTCGCCGGCATGTTCTTCCGTCGTAAACGCGAAGACTAATTTCGGATCATCGAATCTGGAATAGACGAATTCATACGGAGTCTTAGAGCTTCTTATGAACAAAGGAGAAAGAGTTAAATGGACAGAGCTGCAAAACTGGCCCGGATGGGAGATCGACTGATCAGTTTCATCGCAATGATTCTTGTTCTTTGCATGATGCTGTACGGCGGCTATTCTCTCCTGGACAACTGGCGCTTGTCGCAGGCAGGCTTTGGTTCCGATCTGATGAAATACAAACCGGCTCCTGGCCAGTCCTGGTCAATGGCTGAACTGGTAGCGATGAACCAAGATGTGATCGGATGGATTACGATCGATGATACGCATATCGACCAGCCGATTGTTCAGGGCAAGGACGACATGGAATATGTGAATAAGGATCCTCTGGGAGACTTCTCCCTTTCGGGTTCGATCTTCCTTTCCTGTCTGAACAGTCTGGACTTCTCGGATCCCTATTCGCTGATGTATGGACACCATATGGAAAACGGCGGAATGTTCGGGGATCTGACGAAGTTCCTGAAGAAGGACTATTTCGATGATCACAAAACGGGGACATTGTATTCTCTGAATTCGCAATGGGATATCGAAGTGTTTGCGGTACTGAAAACGGATGCTGCAGACCCGGACGTATATTCCATTCCGCAGGGGGCTTCGACTCTTGACGGAAGATTCCTGGAACGGCTCAAAAAAGACTGCCAGCAGTACCGCGATATCGGCGTAAAGCCGGATCAGCAGATCATTGCTCTTTCGACTTGCTATGACGTTGAAACAAATGGACGCGTCCTTCTCTTTGGCCGCATCCAGAATAAGCAGGAGGTGAAGAATGCTAATGAAAATTCGTATGAACAAAATTAAGCATCTTCTTCTTGCCGGTCTTCTATTCGTGATGTCCTTTCAGCCGATTTCGGTTTACGCGGCGTCTTCAGTCGATGTAAACATCCCGGTTTCCACCTTCTTTACGGAAGGAAAACCGAAACCGGGTCCCGAAGTAACGGTTGTAACGGAATTCCGACTTGAAGCTGTTGACGGCGCACCGCTTCCTGAGAAAACCGTACTTCGCATTAACGGCGAAGGGAAAGACTGGTTTGGAAATATCACGTATACCGTCCCTGGCGACTACTATTACGTGCTCGTTTCCGATCTGATCGAGGGAGACAACTGTGAACTGCTGATTGAAGACGATACGACGATCCGCGTTTCGATCACGAATGGTGAAGACGGCCTGGTGGCTGTCGTGAAGGCCTATCCGTCAATGGATCATGCGGCGTCGGATCAGGCGAAACGCGATACCATGCAGGAAATTCAGTACAAGCCGACGATCGACCCGGGCGATGACAGCTCGGACACTTCCTCCGGCTCCAGCAGCGACAAGTCTGATTCAGGCAATAAGCCAAGTGATTCAGGAAGCAAGCCTGGCGGTTTGAATGGATCGGGAAGCAACTCCAGCTCCTCGAATCCCCCCACCAAGGGCCATGGACCGAACACTGCCGCAGCGCTTAGTGCCAACCTTTGGATCTGGATTGCTCTTTGCGCCACGATCATTCTGATCTTCACGCAGAGAAAACTCTCCCATGACAAATTGAACCGGTAAGCGCCGGGCAGAAGAAGAAACAGCCTAAAACGCTTATCCATTTCTATCCGCTTAGTGCGGAACTTAGATGGAAAATCAGCAGCTTTCCTTACGTGCTCTAGCATGAGGAAGGTTGCTTTTTTGCATGCGTTTCTAAACGTTCGCGGATTGAAAATAGAGAATGGCGGCGAAAAAGGTTACGCGCACTGCAGGGGTGGGAGGGCGGTTTGTCAAAAGGAAAATAATCCATTAAGATTTGTATGTTAAGGAGTTGATTGTTTTGTCTCGTAAAGTTAGAACTCGTTTTGCCCCATCTCCGACTGGCTATATGCACATTGGCAACCTGCGTACAGCTCTGTTTGAGTATCTGATTGCCAAACACGATAACGGCGACTTCCTGCTTCGTATTGAAGATACGGACCAGGGACGAAAAGTCGAAGGCGCAGTAGATATTATTTATAAAACTCTGAAAGATGTCGGCCTGAACTGGGACGAAGGACCAGATATCGGCGGCAATTTCGGACCGTATATTCAGTCTGAGCGTCTTCCTATGTATAAAGGCTATGCCGAAGAACTCGTAAAAACCGGCCATGCCCACTACTGCTTCTGCTCGGAAGAGGAAATTGAAGCGCAGCGCAAGGAAGCTGAATCCCTCGGCATTTCCTTCAAGTTTGACGATCCCTGCAAGCATCTTGATGCCAAGGAAGTGCAGGAGCGTATCGAACGCGGCGATCCGTATGTTATTCGTCAGACCATTTCCAATGTCGGCGAAACATCGTTTGATGATATGGTTTACGGCCACATCGAATTCGACGGCGACCTGCTCGATGAGCAGATCCTGCTGAAATCCGACGGCTATCCTACGTATAACTTCGCCAACATCATCGATGACCACACGATGGAAATCAGCCACGTTGTCCGCGGCAACGAATACTTGTCTTCGACCCCGAAATACAACCTGATTTATGACGCGTATGGATGGGAAAGACCTACTTATGTTCACGTTCCTCCAGTAATGAAAGATGAGAAGCACAAGCTGTCCAAACGAAACGGCGATGCTTCCTTCCAGGATCTCGTAGCCAAAGGCTATCTGCCCGCTGCCATTATCAACTACATTGCGCTGCTGGGCTGGGCACCTCCAACGGAACAGGAGATTTACACGCTCGAAGAGCTGATCGATGTGTTCGACGTTTCCCGCATTTCCCGTTCTCCGGCAATTTTCGATATCGACAAGCTGACTTGGATGAACGGCGTTTACCTGCGCAGCATGGATGAGGATACATACTTTGAAACGGTTAGACCGTATCTGGAAAAAGCCGTCAAAGGTCCGTACTCCCATCGTGAAATCGCGAAGATCATCCAGCCGCGTATCGATATTCTCAACCAGATCGAAGAGGCTGTTGATTTCTTTGATCAGCCAGGCGACTACGATCTCGAGATGTATCGTCACAAGAAAATGAAATCTACACCGGAAACGGCCCTGACCGCGCTGAAAGCTGCGCGAGAAGCCATTGCCGGTATTCAGGACTGGACAGAAGAAAACGTTCACGAAACTCTGCTGGCTCTGCCAAAGGAAATGGGCATGAAAAACGGGCAGGTTCTCTGGCCTGTACGTACTGCCGTATCCGGCAAGCAGTTCACACCGGGCGGCGCGATTGAAATCGTGCATATCCTCGGCAAGGACGAATCCCTCGCTCGAATTGATCAGGGAATCGCGCGTCTCGAAGAGGCGCTTGCCTAGTCGTTTCCTTCAGGAATCGTTCCAACTTAAACCATTACTGTGCTGTATCCTTATGGTAGGCACAGTTTTTTTCTGTCGGTTTTACCCGTCCCATCCCAATTCTGCAAATTTTGGAAAGGAGTGAGGATTGATGAGCTGGGAACAGTTTATTCATAACAATTTCTTGATGAAGCTTCTTGCGGCCACGATTGAACTGGTGATCGGTTTCTTTTTAGGACCTGCGGTTAAGCGTCTGATTTTGCGTCTGCACAATCGAAAAGGTGTGGATGAAGGCGTACTGACATTTACCGGATCGCTGGCGAACATTCTGATTCGCATCATTGCGATTATTATTGCCTTAGGCCAGATCGGTGTGGATATGTCGGTAGCGGTCGGCGCATTTTCCGCATTAGGCCTTGGCATTTCTCTGGCGTTAAAGGACAACATGTCCAACGTAGCCAGCGGTCTTCAGATTCTGATTACCAAGCCGTTTAAGGTCGGCGACTATATTGCGTGCAACGACTGTGAGGGAACTGTAGTTTCGATTGAAATCATGTTTACTACACTGGAAACGTTCGATAATCAGGAAGTGGTCATTCCCAATACCGTTCTGATCTCCAATTCCATTACGAACTATTCGTCCTATCCTTCCCGGCGCCTTGTCATCAAGGTTCCGGTCAGTCTGTTTGTGGATCCACAGGAATTTCGAAGTGAAGCGCAAAAGGCGATGGAAGCCTGCCCGTACGTGCTCAAGGATCCAAAACCGAAAACCCAGATCGGCGATTATCTGGCCGACGGCAGCGGTATGGAAATCAATCTGGTCTGCTACTCCACGATCGAACAGTTCTGGGATATGAAGTTTGCTTTGCAGGAGGAAATTCAGAAAATCCGAAGCAGCCTTGCCCTGGCAGCACCGACGGATGTCATCACCCTTTCTTCTGCTCCTGCAGGCGTAAAGGAGACCAAAGGAAATTAAGCATGAATCTCTATACCTATATTTATTTACCGGCAGTCGAATCGTATCGACTGCCGGGCTTTTCGAGAGCAGATGCGCTGCCGGTTCTGATTCAGATTCGGGAAGCCAATCTGTCGCTTGATCTGACGAGGCAGCTTTGCGGCGATCTGGTCAGCACAGTCTGCGCTCTGGATGCACCCAGTCCAGCTCATCCAAGCGGATCGACCAATTCACTTACGGTAAGTAAGAAAGCAAGCGCGGTCACCATCATCAACAATCCGGATCAAACCGATGCCAAACCGGAACAGAAATTTGAACAGGAACGTGAACAGGAACAAGAGCAGGAACCAGGAATGGAACCAGAACCGCTGGAAACCCGGCTTTCCAAGACGCTCGAGCAGGCGCGTCAGACTTTGCAAGCGGAAAAGGCAAAAAAGAAAACGAGTCACTGGGTTCGAGAAGGTATGGATCTGCTTCTGTTCGTTCCGCTCTGGATTGCCATCAAGCAGGTATTGATCAATCTCTGGATGGATCCGTTTTTCGCGCATGAAGCGCTGCCGATGACGATGCACTTCGGTCCTGGTGATCTGATTTCCGCACTTGGCGTCTACGTGGTCGCTAAACTGCTCATCGCCTGCATTGCCCGCTATCCAAAAGGCTGGAAACGGTGGCTGACGATCGTACTTTGCCTGATCGGCTTTCTGGGTTCGGATTATGTCGGCCGAATGAACTGGCCCGGGGCGATTACGGTTTCGCCATGGAGCGTGCTGCTCGTGTGTGCAGTCGTATTCGCGCTGGCGTACGTATGGCATGGTCAGGTGTTTGGAAACCGAAAAAACGAACCTCGAATCAGCTAAGCGGATCGGATCTGCTGGGACGACTCAATAGCGTCGGAAAAAGATCAGACTTTCCCATACTCCGAATCGCGTTGTAGAATAGGAAAGAACTTTTTTACAATTCACGGCCTGGAGCCACTCTCCAGGCTTTCGTTATGGAGCATGTTATGAATATTTTAACGACTATTCTCAAGACGCCCCAGTACAGTCAGGCTCTGCTGTATACCGTGATCGTTCTGATCGTGGCGATTATCGGTATCTTCATCCCGCTGCGCTGGCAGTCGATTCTGACTACGCCGTTTTCCTTCCGCACGTTTGGAATTCGCAAAATCCGCCGATGGCATTCGAGGACGGACACGCTTGGAAACATTTTCCTGTTTCTGAGTATCGTCTTCTGTATCCTGGCGCCCTGGATTCCGTATTCTCCATGGATTTATCTGGGATGGCTCATTGTGACGTACATTTGCTCGCTTTCGCGTGCGATTCGTATGACGGCCGTCACAAACAAAAAGATCAAACGGACGATCATCTTCTTTACCACGCTCGTATTTGGCATCGGTCTGCTTTCGACGATGGGCTTTTACAACCATTACGTGCTCTGGATTCGTTCCTTCTTCTTTGCGAACGCGATCGAATCCCGTGCCGCTTTCGATGTGATGTATTACCTCAACTCGGTCAACCCGGGAGCCTATCTGCTGCAGACGCTGCTGCTCATTACGCCGCTGTTCTTTCTGTGGCGCCAGTTCAAGTACATGCGTCTGGAAAACACGTATCCGGCTCGCAACGTCGGCTTCTATATTGTGAAGACGATTCTGCTCTGCCTTTTCATGGCGGTATTCGCGATCTTCGGCCCGACCGGCCTCGATAACATTTACAACGTGGCCCCCGAACAGCGCATCAGCGAAGAAGTGAAAAATAAGCCGATGAGCCGGGAAGACGCCAAAGCGTTTGAAAAAGAGCTGGAAGAGCGAAAACCGCAGGAAGAAGAAAACAAACCCGATCAGCCTTCTTCTCAGCAGTCGGAAACCCAGGCGGAGCCGCAGCCGGAAGAACCAGCACCGAATCCGGAAGAAAATCCTGAGGTACAGCCGGATCCCAATGCGATCCCGCCAGAAACTCCGGTCGATCCAGGCATCGATCCAAACAATCTCGCCGATCCCAATACGGCGCCCGTTCAGGTTTAAGTTCGGATCGGGAAACCCTGTTGAAATTTTGAAAAAGAACGCACCCTCGCGGTGCGTTTTCTTTTTGGAAGAAAGAAGACCAAGACTGCGAACGATCCGCTGGAAAATCTGTGAAATGGGTCTCTGAGAAGAATTCTAGGAAGAATATGGAGAAGAACGAGGATTCGAACCGGGACAAAAATTTTGAAAAGAGGATCAAAAAGGATAACAGGTGCACTGGTGCCGCGGCTTTCGACAGCCGTCTGGCTGACTACAGACAAACGAAGTGATTGTCGTCCGGTCTGGGAGAACAAACAGCCGAACGGTAGATCCTATAGATAGAGAAACGATCGAGAAAAAGGAAGAGGAGAAGAAGAAGGCGGGAAGGGCAGCCATAAGGGAAAGCTGCAGGAGAAAGCCGTCAGAGAAAACAGCCCAGAAATCGAATGGGAACAAAATCAAACCTGAATTCCCCGGTGGAAACCGAAAAAAATCCAAAGGAGCCAAAACGGTGTCCGGCGAAAGCGATAACCGGTCCAATTGGGCGATTCAGGCCGGGAATTGGCCGGTTAGGCGTTTGCTCTTCTATAATGGGGTTCAGAAAGAAGGGACCAACCGATGAATCAACCTTTGAAACAGCTCAGAGAAAAAATGGCTGAGCATAACGTGGATGCCGTCATCATTCCGACTTCGGACTTCCACGATACCGAATATGTCTGCGACTATTTTGGCGCGAGAAAACACTTCTCCGGATTTACTGGAAGTGCCGGTGTTCTGGTCGTTCTGAAGGATCAGGCGGGTCTTTGGACCGATGGCCGCTATTTCCTGCAGGCTGCCCAGGAGCTGAAAGACTCCGGCGTAGATCTGATGAAAATGGGCATGCCCGAAACGCCATCGATTGAACAGTACATTCTCGATCATATCGACAACGGCGGAACGCTGGCGTTCGACGGCCGCTGCATTTCCATGCATGCCTTTGAAAAGTATCAGGATCGCATGAACGAAAAGAACATCCGGATTGAAACCAGTCTGGATCTGGCCGGCGAAGCCTGGCCGGATCGCCCGGAACTCCCCGCAACAGAAACGTCCCATTTCGATGAAAAATACACCGGAAAATCCATGGAAGAAAAACTGTCCGAACTGCGTGAGGCCATGAACAAAGCCGGCGCCCGTCATCATGTTACCAACAAGATCGACGAAGTAGCCTGGCTCTATAATCTGCGTGCCCACGATATTCCAAGCTTCCCAGTCGCTCTGGCCTACACGATTGTCGATGAAGACGGCGGAACGCTTTATATCGATGAAAGCCGCCTCGATGCGACAAGTGCCCAACTCCTGAAAAAAGCCGGCATTCGCACGGCACCGTACGATCAGGTCTACGACGATGCGAAAGCCCTGGAAGGACCGGTTCTGATGGATCGCGACTTCATCAACTCCCGCATTGGACGTTCGATTGAAAACCCGATCTGGCAGGATAACCCGATCCAGCTGATGAAAGCCTGCAAAAACGAAACCGAAGTTAACGGATTCCGTGAAGCGCACAAGCAGGACGCGGTGGCGATGATCCGCTTCTGGAAGTGGCTGGAAGACGAAATGAAAGCCGGTCATGTGTTGACCGAAACATCGGCTGCCGATCAGCTGCACGAATTCCGTGCCGCTCAGCCGGACTTTATTGAAGAATCGTTCACAACCATTTCTGCGTATGACGCGAATGCGTCGATGCCGCACTATCATCCGGATCACGAACATCCCGTCGTGATTGAAAACCGCGGTCTGTATCTCGTGGACTCCGGCGGACATTATTACCCAGGTACTACCGATATCACCCGTACGTTTGTGGTCGGCGATCTGACGGATGAAGAAAAAGAAGCGTTCACCCGTGTGCTGCAGGGACACATTGCTCTGGAAAAAGCCGTATTCCCGGCGGGCGCCCGCGGTCTGAACCTCGATATTACCGCCCGTGAACCGCTCTGGAAAAACGGTCTGGACTTCAACCACGGCACTGGTCATGGTGTCGGTCATGTACTCAGCGTACACGAAGGTCCAAACGGCTTCCGCTGGCGGATTGTTCCGGAACGCAAGGATTCCTGCGTTCTGATGCCGGGCATGGTGACTTCCGATGAACCGGGTCTGTATGTCGAAGGCAAGTACGGCATTCGTCACGAAAACCTGCTCGTTACCGTTCCGGCATTTGAAACCGAATTCGGACAGTTTTACAGGCACGATGCGCTGACGCTCGTTCCGTTTGATGTTCGCGGTCTGAACGTAAAAGAAATGGAACAGAACGAGATCGACTGGCTCAATGCCTATCATCAGCGTGTCTATGACGAAATTTCGCCGCGTCTGAATGAAGAAGAAGCCGCCTGGCTGTACGAAAAGACCCGCCCCATTCACGCGTAAATTCAAAATCGAATGAAAAAACGGCTCTTTTCGTTTACCTGTCCGCACTGCGGGCGCTCCTTCTACCTCTCGCGTGATACCTATCTCATTCGCGATGAGAAAAGCACGGAGTATCAGCGGCTCAAAGACGGAACCTACTTCATGCACCAGTGTCAGGGCTGTCATCAGCTTTTTCCTCTGGAATATTCGCTGGTCTGGCGCGACCCGCGCTCTTCGCTTTCGCTGATCTGTACGGACCGCAATCCGGAAGGCTTTGAAGGCAATGTGGTCATCACCCGCTCCTCCCGGCAGTTTCTGGAAGCTTTTTCGATTCTGGATCTGCAGCTTCCGCTAAAGGAAACGCTGGCCCTCAAGCGCCGTCTGGAAAAGGAATACGGGACAAGGCTTCGCATTGTGGACTACGACGCGCAAAAAAGTATTCTTTGGCTGGATAAAGACGGAGATCTGATTGGAATACGGTCGATTCTTCCAAAATCTTCTTAGACGTTCAGTAAAATACAGAAAAGAAAAGGAGATTTTCCAACAATGAGCAAATTCATCAGCGAGTTCAAAGAATTTATCTCGCGCGGCAACGTTGTGGATATGGCCGTGGGTATCATCATGGGTTCCGCTTTCACTGCCATCGTCAACTCCCTCGTTACCGACATCGTTACGCCTGTCGTCGGCATGATCTGTGCCGGTGTCAACATTGCCGATCTGTCCGTGTCCATCGGCTCCGCAAAACTGCAGTACGGCCTCTTCCTTCAGGCCATCCTCAACTTCCTGATCATCGCCCTCGTCGTATTCTGCATGGTCAAAGCCATCAATACGGCCCGAGCCAAAGCCGATGCGCTCAAGAAGAAAAAAGAAGAGGAAAAACCGGCGGAAGAAGAAAAGCCGGATCCTCAGCTGGTTCTTCTCGAAGAGATCCGCGACCTGCTGGCCAAGGAAAACGCCGCCAAATAGGGTTTCGGATTTCTATCCTTTTACAATTCCGAATTTCATTCAAGCCGTCTGGAATGCTGATTCCGACGGCTTTTGATTTGCGCATGAACTGCCAGAGGTGCGAACGTCCAAAGAAAAATGCGCGCCGCCGTAAGCCGGCAGCGCGCAAGGAGCGTCCAGTAAATGGGTTTGTGAGTACGGAATAGATGGACCGCACAAGCAGAATGCGTAGATGCAGTGAGCGTGTATATGTCAGGTAGATATGCAGTGAGTGTGTATATATCACGTATATAAGGAATTGCGACTGGAATCAGTGTTCGAGACGCAGGAAAAAGCGGGTATCGAGCAGCCGCTTGGCCGCGGTTCGAATCGTGTAGCTTGAAACGACTAAAGCCAGACGGACATAGCGGCGCCCCTGTTCGCCAAACGCCAGGCCTGGCGTGACCAGAATGCCGGTTTCATGAAGCAGATCTTTCGCAAACGCAAAGGAATCTTGCCATTCATCCGGAATTTTCGCCCAGACAAACATAGTACCTTCGGGCAGTTTCAAATCCCAGCCGGCCTGAGAAAACTCGCTGACCATCAGACGCCGGCGGATCTCATACGTTTCCCGCGTTTTCGCCACGACAGGCGATCCCGTCTTCAGAGCGGTAATGCCCGCATACTGAACCGGAAGGAAAACGCCGTAGTCCATATTGGACTTCAGATTGCGATAGGCGGCGATCACATCTTCGTTGCCGCAGAGAATACCCAGTCTTGCACCGGCCATTCCATACGATTTGGAAAAGGAATTGAGTTCTACGCCGACTTCCTTCGCACCGGGATAGGACAGAAAGCTTTTCGGCTTGCTTCCATCGAAAATCAGATCGCTGTAGGCGTTATCGTAGACGACCAGAATATGATTGTCGCTCGCAAAGCGGATCAGCTTTTCAATAAACCAGTCGGGCGCGACGGCACCGGTCGGGTTGTTTGGATAGTTCACCAGCATCATTCGCGCTTTTTTGCGCTCTTCTTCACTGATTGCATCAAAGTCGATCAGATAATCGTTTTCTTCCTTGAGGGGCATGAACAGAACATCCGCCTCCGCCATGCGCGGCGCATCGAGATAGGCTGGATAGTACGGATCCGGGATCAGATAGCCATCATGCGGGTTGCAGAAGAGAAGCGGGAGATTGACCAGCGCTTCCTGCGATCCCTGAAGCAGGCAGATTTCCGATGGCTTCAGGCAGACTTCGTAATGCTCCTGATACCAGTCCTGGATCGCTTTCACCAGTTCGGGCAGGGGAGACACCGCATAGCGGTAGTTGGCAGGAACGGCTGCCTGTTCGCAAAGCGTATCGATGACGCTCTGCGCGGGCGGAATGTCCGGGGAACCCAGAGAGAAATCCAGGACTGTCATCTGTTCTTCCTGTTCAAGTCGTTCTTTTTCCGCTTTGAGTTCGGTAAAGACCGAAGTATGCAAAGCTCTCATTCGTCTGGCAAGTTTCATCCGATATTCTGGCTGGCCGATTCTGTATCTAATAGAAAAGCTCTGACCAGCTTCCTCCTTTCGCCCGCGGCTTCCCAAAAAGATTCGCAGAGAATCCTTCCAAAGCATCAGCATCCGCCTGCCACAGTTCTGCAGCAGACGGCGCTTCTATGGACAGAATCTATTGTATCAAGGATTGAGAAGCCGCGTTTGACGGGCGCTGAAGAATGGAAAAAGCCGAAAAAAACAGAGCGCTTTCTCCCAAACAGAATTGCGGCGATCGCAAAAAGTCTTATTTGAATTAGAAATCTATCGTATCGATCTTTTTTGAGGAAATTTATTTTTTTGGTTGCATTCAATGTCCGTACCCTGATATACTGATCAGGCATTCAGGGGTATAGTTTAATGGTAGAACAACGGTCTCCAAAACCGTTGATGTGGGTTCAACTCCTGCTACCCCTGCCATCGAAAAATACAGCTCGATCCAGACAGAACAATCTGTGGATCGAGCTTTTTTATTGCCATTCAAAAATGAAATGCATCTCCGACGCCTGAGGAAAATCCGATCCTCAGACGTTTTTTTAATGGAGCGAGAACAAGAACCTGGCACCGGCTTTCTGGCAGCAAATTGTGAAAACGATTCGCAAAGAAGAAAGAGCAGACTATCCAGGTAAGAATAAGAAAACGCAAAATGGCGCAAACGAAGAAAAGCGCAGATCGGACGGAATCTAATCCGTATACAGAACGGAATCAAAAAGTTCGTGACAAGGAATGCCGGAACGGTTCGATCAAAGGGCAGTCTGCCGGCATGAGTACTCAGGCAGTCGATCGGTTCCGGGAAATTGCCTGCCAGCGCAAATCTTCAGGAAGCAATTCATCGATTCTGCACGTTGAAAAAGACAAGCGAAATAATTTTAAAAAGCAATACATATAGATGAACTTTGGATCGCAGAGCAGTCAATTGGCAATGTAAGGGTTGACATTCTTATCACGTGCGTAAATAATGACGATGGTCAGGTTAGTTTAAAACAGACCTTAAAACATGTATCAGTAAGCACCTTTTATTTATAGGGATTCGGCAAAGTTTACATACGAATGATATGAGTTCTGCCTTTCTATTCTCGTGATCTGCCGAAAAGTGGGGAAAGCTAACCGAGCTGCACTTTATCAATACACACAGTCCGACATCTGTCTTTTTCTGTTTACGCGAAAATTCAGCTGCATTCATGAATTTGCGTAAAGCCAGAAGAAATGCTTTATCTTCCGCTAGCTTAACATCAGAGCGATCTGCAGGTTTGGAACAAGGCGCCTGATGCTGTACACGGACGAAAACTGGAAGAGAATATTCGCTGGTCAGACAAAAAAGGCTCGCATTTGCGTCGGGCACAAATGGGAGGTGGTAAGGAGGAGGTGGCTGCAGTGCGATCTGAAAAAAAGAAGACAGTTCTGTTCCTTATTCTTTTGTTCGTATTCTATATTTTCCCAAATCAGTCGATTCCAATTCATGGAGAAGAATCTGCACAGATTCTGGTCGATCTGACTTCAAGTCCCGCGGATCCGGCGACGGACAGCCGGATCTCGCTCATTCAGGCGGCGCAGACGGTCAATGGGGAATATCAGCTGCTGGCTCCCTTCAATACTGGGAAAGCCGATTTTCTTCAGAACTGGTCTGAAGAAATCACAGCCGAACAAAGAGAAGCGTATGCAGAACAGCTTCAGAAACTCACCCTGGAAGCCATAAACAAGAACCAACCCGTCGTAAGGATCGAACCCTCAATACAGACAGACCGGCAAATCGGGTATTCCGATCTCCAGCCAGGCCTGTACCTGTTAACGAGCGCGCAGGGAAATATGTATAGCCTGTATCCGCCGGTCATTGTGGAAATTAAAAGCGGATCCGAAAGTCCGATTCGAATTTTTCCCAAGGTTCAGTATCCAGCCGTTTCCGTCATTAAGAAGGACGAAAGAGGTCATACCATTACCGGACTGGATTTTGAATTCCGAATTTATGCCAATCCTGAATGCACAGTTGAACTGGCTGTGCTGAAAGGCAATCCGAGAACAGGCAAAACTGATTTCTATACGCTGACTTCCAGCACCCCCGTTTATCTCAGGGAAGTCAAAGCTCCGAAAGATTACAGACTCTCCGAAGCGGTCATCCCCATTCACTTTGATGGAAATCAGGTTTTCATCAACGGAACAGAACCGCTGTCCTCCACGAGTTCGCCGTATGAATTTGAAATTCCTGTCGTCAACGAAAAAATCGATTTCGATATTACGACAGATGAAGACAGCTCCGAATCCAGTTCCGACAGCAGTTCTTCCAGTTCAAGCTCGGATGACAGTTCTAAGAGTTCAGGGTCTTCCGATTCCTCTTCCGACTCAAACAAATTAACCAGCACGAGCAATTCAAATTCCTCTCATGACCCGTCGCACAGAGGCAATGGTCCGAATACAGCTGCAGAAATGGGTATTCGGTATCTGCTGATGATTTTTGCGGCTGCAATACTGGGTCTGATTGGATTGACGGCTATTACAAAAGCCGACAAAAGAAAGAAATAATAATACATTTTCAAATACTAAATGATAAGAGGATTTAGAAATGAAAAGACTATTTAAAGGTATTGCAGCAGCCGGTATTTCATTGACAATGCTTGCGGGCAATACCCTGCATATGTTTGCGGTTGAAACACCGACAACGCAAAAAACAACGGCAGGAATACAGCTTGCTACTAGCAGGGCTGAGGATTGGGACGGATATAACCAGAATCATAACGTTGTTGTTACCATTCCCGAAGACTTTACTGGAGATGTTATTCATGTATATCCTCTCGAAGATATTCCTGATATTACGGCTCAGCCAGGCGACAAGATGAATATCAACGTGAAGATCGTCAATAACTCTGGTAAAAACTATAACTATGTGGATCAAAGCCTTAATGTAAGTTATCCTGAGCAGGATCTGTCAGAACCTAGGGAAACTGTTTATCGTGCTTATAACGTGGCGTTAGAGGCTCTTGGGCTTGAAAATAAGTCAGCCAGTCTGACAGATGATGCAATCGCCACCAAACTGAGAGCAAAAGGCTATGGCACTGATGCAGAGACGAATGCTGATGTGTGTGTTAAATATCTCGATGATTATTATTTAGCATATTACAACAGCAGTTTTAAGGCTCCTGGCGACTCTGAAGCGACTGATCTCAGTCAGGTCAGTGAGGCCTATCGTCGAGCTATCTTTAATGATTCGACTTATAAGGATCTGAACGACGATTGGGTGCCTATGCCTACTCAATTTCGCCCTGACTATACCACAAAAGAGCGTGAATCGAACGTAGAAGTTAACAAGCTCAGTTACGATCATGCATATAAGGAACTGCTTCAGCTGAATATCTATCCGCTTTTCGATTATACGGATACCACCAGCGAGGCATATTCTGATCTCAATACTACCCTGAATACTGATGTGTTTGCCCAAGATGGTTTCAATCTCAAAAAGTGGATTCAGGGAGCAGCAGGCAACGCCTACCAAAATCATGTCTTTTATTCCGATATGAGTTTCACGCTGGCTCTGGATGGCGTCAAACCAGAAGAAAAGACTTCTGAACCGGATCTGGTTAAGAAAATCACTGATGGCGATAAAATTATCATCGATGAGGGAGAGAATGCTGGGGACTATGCCACTGTCGATGCCGATGGTAGGGTGAAATTCGCTCTGACTTCTCATGTTGGTCAAGATCTTGCAGAAGTAATTAAGCCAAAAGAAGTTTTACCTCCTGGAACACCCGCGGGCGAAACTGTTGAAGACAAGTATGAAACGGTTGGAACCTATTCTTTCTGCTTTGTCGATAATCTGGACGAAGAACTAATTTTAGATAGAGATTCTATTAAGGTTTCAGTAAATGGAGCAGAGATTGAGCTTCCTGAGAGCGCTATTGAAATTGTTTCGCCTCTGACGGAAGGCGATTATGCTGGACGTACACAGATTAAAGTATCTGTGGATCTTGTTAGTCTGTTTTATCAAGGCATTTTCAAATACGAAGATTTTGGTAAAGCTCCGATTGTGATGACTTACACGGCGAAAGTGAAAGACTCTGCAAATGTAAACCCCGGTGATATGTATAACACGGCCTGGGTTGAATATCAGGACAAGCAAACTCAGCCCGATGATGTCGAAGTGGATACATTCGGTATTAAAGTCTTCAAATACGATCAGACCTCAAACAAGGGACTGCAAGGTGCTGAATTTGAACTGACCTATACAGATGATGAAGGTAATACGGTTGTACTCAAAGCTGTATCTAATGCCGAAGGTTACGTTGAATTTAAAGGTCTGAAGGCCGGCGATTATAAGCTCGTGGAAACGAAAGCTCCAGCTGGATACGTTAAATCCGACAAGTCTTTACCAATTAAAGTAAACAAAGATACTGATGATGATACGTATTATGTCAACGTAGAATTCGCAAACGCTCCTGAAGTTCATACCGGTGGAAGCGGAACCGTGCTCTTCACCCTGGGCGGCGGCGCTCTGCTGGTAATCGGTGCTGCGACGTATCTGATTTCAAAAAAACGTCAGGAAAACTAATCCCTATTTTCTGAACATCTGTTCAGACAAAACGAATACCTGAACAGGCGGCAGGCAGGATCGCTCATCCTGTCGCCGCCTTTTTCTATATCCAGAATTTGTCTTAAAAAGAGGTAGTATGCGCCATAAGAAGAATAAAACGAAAAAGAAGCAATCCCGTTTCGGACTGATCCTTGCTCTTCTCATCATGCTTGGCGGTGCGGGTCTGATTTTCTATCCTTCCATCAGCGATATGGTAGTGAACTATCAGCTCAGCAGAAACATCGACCAGTACAATATCGGACTCGAAGGGGTAGAAGAAAACTTCGATGAAGAGTGGCGGCTGGCGGAAGAATACAACGAGTATCTGGCTACCAAAGATCTGCAGCTGACGTGCAGTCCCAAAGAGCGGGAGTATGTCGAAACTTTGCTGAATCCGCTGGGAAGCGGAATGATCGGATCGATTCAGATTCCGAAAATCGGGGTCAATATTCCGATATATTACGGAACCGAGGAACAGCAGCTCCAGGCGGGTGCCGGATTCTGGATGGGATCGTCTCTGCCTACGGGAGGTCCGAGCACACACACCGTTCTCACGGCTCATACCGGACTGGTTCGCGCCAAGCTGTTTACGGACATTGACAAGCTGAAAAACGGAGATCAGTTTTTCATCCGTGTGCTGGACCGAACGCTTGCGTATGAGGTAGATCAGCGGCTGATTGTCGATCCGGATGAAATGGAACCGATGTACATTCAGCCCGGAGAAGATCTGGTCACGCTCTATACGTGCTATCCGTACGGAGTGAATACGCAGCGTCTTCTGGTAAGAGGTCATCGAATCCCGTATGAAGAAGAACCAGAGAATTCGGAAAATCTCGCCGAAAAACTGCTGAAGAACTACTGGATCTGGATCCTTGTCGTTCTTCTTCTTCTCTTCCTTCTTCTGTGGTGGCTGCTGCATCGACACAGAAAGAAGAAGAAAACAAAATCGCAAAAGGAAATGGATGGCGAGAAGACAGATGACGGGAAGACTGGCGAAATCGGTGGCTAAGATAGAGCTGTCCATCCCAGGCTCTCCTTCTTGAACCTGGCCTTCTGATTTCTGACGGATGGTGTCTATCCTGCGCAAGGGGTATGCGATTTTCTCATGCATTTCCAAGCGGAATTCGAAGTCTGCAGAGTACGCTCAGTTCAGCCCTGAATCAAAGGGAAGGCTTGCAGAAGGGATCGGAACGAATTCCCGTCGGCAGCAGGAGAGGAGACGGACTATGGATGAAACGATGGCACTGCTTCAGATCGAAAAGATGAAAGGCAGAAAATACGAATATCAGGGAGATGATCCGGATTTCCATGGGGAAAGCGGAGAATTCGAACGGCTCGATGATATGAACTGCTGCGCGCCGACGGACGCGGTGCTCTTTGCCTTTCAGTGCAAAGGCCAACGCAAAGTGATGACCGCCGCCCAGTTCCTTGAATTTGTTAAAGCGTGCAAAGTGGTAGAGGAATAAATTTCTGAGTCAGAAAAAATGCACCCGGATTTCGGATCATCCGGGTGCATGCTTTATACAAATCGCTGCAGGAATCGATGGTGTCCAGTCTGCAAAGGCCATCGCGAATTCGTCCGCGTTTTCGGTTTTTCGTTTTTTGGCTTTCAGTAGAAGCCTGTCCGGTCCGTCGACAGTCGTGGATCTGGATCGATTTACAAATCAGCAAGGCGAATCTTTTGTGTTCTGGTAACTTCCCGCAAGGGAAGGCCGCCAAAGGGCAGAAGGTTCGCCTTTTCTCTGCCAAAAAGGAGCGATTTCTCGTTTGGGTGTCTTTTCGCGAAGCGGCGGGTTATGACGAATCTCCTGGCTTTTGATCTTGGTAAAAGAGGAAGGCGGGAATGGAAAGGGGTAAAGGTTCCGGCCATGGAAGCCATCCGTAACGGATAGTCGGATTCGGATTTAAGGGTACTTCTTTTCGAAGAAGAAAACAAAAGAAGCGAATATCGGAAGACCGGAATTCCGACTGGGAAAAATGGATACGAAGAGACGGAAGCGCGTTGAGTGCTTTTGCCGCTTCAAGCGTTTATTCCAGACGGACTCTGGATCTGCCTTTCTGCCGGACGATTGTGCGGAGAGGCTTCTTTATGAAGCTGCCCGTTCAAACTGCGGCTCAGAATTTTTCCTTTTAAGGATCGTTTGATCCAGCGGGCACAAAATCCGAAGAAAGAGAGCCCTGACGGTAGGACGGATGGTCGTCTTGCGTTCCCTGGCTCGCTTGTCGAATCCAGGATCGATTCCTTTCTCTTTGTAAGCGTCAAATAAAAGACGGGTATTTTCTCGACCGCCTCCTTGGGATAA